>DAOVMU010000046.1 GCA_030630585.1 Candidatus Bathyarchaeota archaeon
CAAGGGGATGCCCGAAACTTCCTCCACCATGTACGATTATCAGACTTTCAACGGTTGCCCATTGTATCTCTTCTGACAAACGGTTTATGGCTTGCATTCGCACCTGGAGCTCCTTGCTCTTATCTGTGATTACGGAGCCACCTATCTTCAAAATCGTTAATTCAGATTCCCTCAATCCTCATACCTTCGTCTGTTTTCCTAGCTATGAAAGGGCTTCCACCAGCGCGCGTAGTTCTGTTTTTGCATGATTCTTTTATCTATGGCTAACACTATGGCGGGTTCACCGTAGACTACGAAGTGTTCTCCGAAAAGTATCGCTTTTGCGGGAGCTGAAGCAGTAACCCCCATTTATACACCACTATTTCTTAAAGCGTACAGCGGCGTACCCAACCACACTTGAGTAGTCGCCAGAAACATCTCCGCTAGTCTTATAACATAATAGTTTTGCCTCTTTTGCCTTCAAAATTTTTGCTGCGATTATCAAAGCGGCTATTGGACCATAACCGCAAGCACTAATACTGTGAGTTTGGATAACCGAATAGAGTTTGGCTTCGTCCATTGCCTCCATGGCTTCAAGGATCATTTTGTCTTTTCTCTGAGCGCTTTCTAGAGGTTCGTAATGTGTCATGTCTGAAGAAGCTATAATAACTCCGTTTTTTCCAGCCAAAACTTTGGCTACTGCCTCTCCAACCTCTTTAGCCGAGGACAAATCCTGCATCAAAAAACAAATAGGCACAATCTTGAATTCTGAATCATAAAGATACTGAAGGAACGGAAGTTGAACCTCAATTGAATGCTCAAGACGATGAGCAGAATCATCAACATCAATAATATGTGATTCGCGCACAACCTGGTTAGCCAACTCACCGTCTATTTCAACGTCACCTAGAGGAGTACGCCAGAAACCATCATTCATCACAGCTAAAGCGCTGCCGTAACCCGTATGGTTCGGGCCCAAAAGAAACACAACGTCGGGTTTACCGTCTGAGGCCAGCTCATAATAGGCGTGGGCTGCCACAGGACCCGAAAACGTGTAACCTGCATGTGGACAAACCAAACCGATCAGCCCTCTTCGGCCTTCCTCAGCAATTTTTGGAATCATTCTCGGTCCAAGTTTGTGGATAAAGCAGCTTCCTATTTGTTTTTTCAATGATTCAGCTGTCCCTGCATAGAAGGCTCCCGCCTGACACGGACGCCGAATCTTTGTCATAGCTTTAGCTTCCTTCCTCCTCTCTGGAGATATTAGTTTCAAAATCCTCAACTTTAAGTGGTAAATCTTTGTCCAGCGCTAATTCACCCCTCTCCCGCAGTATTTGTCTCGCCAAGAGCCAATAGATAATGGCTAAGGCTCTTCTACCCTTATTGTTTGTTGAAATCACCAAGTCTACACCTGAGAAGTCGTTGTCTGTGCTACATAAGGCCACTATGGGTATGCCCACCGAAGATGCTTCTCTAATCGCTTGAGAATCCGCCGTGGGATCAGACACTATTAGAACGTCTGGCTCGATGCGATTAGGATATAACGTGTTTGACAGAAGCCCTGGAACAAAACGTCCAATAATGGGAATCGCTTTAGTTGCCTCGCAGAATCTTCTAACAGGTTCTTGTGCATAAAGTCTGGCTGCTGCAGCTGCGATTTTTGATGGTTCAAATCTGGCTAGAAACTTTGCACCTATCCTTATGCGTTCGTCAGTCTTTTTGACGTCTAAGACGAATAAGCCATCAGGTCTAACACGATATATGAACTGCTCCATGTCCCTTGTTTTCATTCTTGTTCCAATGTGTGTTCCCGCGGAAAGAAGTGTGTCTCGTCGTAACAGGAGCTTCTCCTCCGCCGTGACGCTTGTTGTTTCTGCCTCTTTTTCCATCTTTCCATCTTTAGCCTCTGACAATCTTTCATCCCCTAAAACATTTGGAGATCAGCCATTTTAGCTCTCTCTCCCAAAAACTCCTCTATCCTTATTAACTCGTTTATCTTTACTATTCTCGCGCCCTCAACAACTCCTGTCTTTATTATTGGACATCTGAAGGCCACAGCCAAATGGGCTATATGCCAATCACATGTGGAGCCTGAACGATGCGACATCACCGGCACATATCTAGCCCCTTTTGCCATTTCAATAGTTTCCCCAGCGTCAGAGAGTGTGCCAACTTGATTTACCTTGATTATAATTGCGTTGGCTGCGCGTAATTTTTTTCCGCGGCTTAATCTTTCAGCGTTTGTCACGAATAAATCGTCACCGCAAACCAAACAGTTTTTTACTTTTTTGGTGAGTTCTGCGGAACTTTCGTAGTCTTCTTCGTGGAATGGGTCTTCCACATATACGAGATGATATTTTTCGATGAGTTCACGAATAAATTCTAACTGATTTCCTGAATCTCTTTTTTTCCCTTCTCTCTCGTAGAGGTAAGTTTTATTTCTAGCATTCCACAGGGAGGATGCTGCAACGTCAATACCCAAACCACATTCTAACCCCAATTCGTTGCCGACTTCTTCGCATACTTCAGCTAAGATTTCCAAAGCATCTGAATTCCCGATGTTCGCAATCCAAGCTCCTTCATCACTTCTTCCGCCACCAAATAGCTTATCTCTCTTCTTTAACATGTCTCCAATTATCCTGTGGATTTTAGTGTTGGCTAAGGCGGCGTCTAAGAAGGATTCAGCTCCGTAGGGAAGAACTAGAAACTCTTGTATGTCTGGAGTTTTTCCGTTACTGTGTTTTCCACCGCTTATCATGTTTCCAAGAGGAAATGGAAGATCATGGATAATATATCCGCCTAGATAATGGAAGAGAAGTAAACCGTAAGAATTTGCTGCAGCTTCAGCACTTGCCAAGGAAATGGCGAAAGCTGTGTTCCCACCCAAGATTCTAAAATCTCTCGTGCCATCTATTTCATGTAACGTTCTATCAATTTCTTCTTGATAATCCACGTTTATACCGACTAGCTCCGGAGCTATCAGTTCCTCAACCTTTTTAATTGCTTGATCCACTCCGCCTTGAGGATAGTAAACTACTTCAGCCTTTCCTCGGCTTTCTCCAGCTGGAGATGAGGCTCTTCCAAAACTTGAGGTTGTTACGACATCAACTTCTATTGTTTCTTCTCCACGGCTGTTGAAAACCTTTCTTGCAATTATGTCTTCAATAACTGTACACATGTTTTTGTCCTTCCATTGCTTAATAGTAGTAGTTTTTTGCCTCTCTTCTCTTCTCTGTTACTTCATAAAATCGTAGGATTTCATCTATGATTTCCATGTGGGATAACAGCATGCGTCTGCAACAGTATCTTTTAATATCCAAACTGTCTAAGACTTCGCCAGGTTCCTCTCCCGCTTTTACCCTTCCTGCAAATTCTTCCCACTTGTCTCCGATCAGTTTGCCGCACGTGAAACATCTAACAGGAATAATCATCTTAATCAGCTCCTATCTGTAGCTTTTCTGATTTCGGGCTCTTGCTCCTGGGCCTCCGAATTTTTTAGGCTCTTTCCGTCTCGGGTCTCCAACAACCATTGTTCTGTCGTATTCAACAAAGACGCGACGTAGACGCGAACTCTTCGTCCATTTTAATAGAGCGTTGGCTATTGTGATTCTTAATGCCTCTGCCTGTCCCATGTATCCGCCTCCTGAAACCTTTGCGTCTATGTCTAGTTTCCTCCAAACATCATCTCCAGCCTGCATAAGCGGTTCCATTATTTTTTCTCGTGCGATCTCTGGTTCATAAATCTCTAGGGGGATCCTGTTTATGCGTATCCTTCCAATTCCAGGCTTGACAACAGCTCGCGCTATAGCTGTTTTTCTTTTTCCGCTAATGACCAAAACTTTTTTTGCTGGCATAATTATTCACTAAGGTTCCACCCTATCTCTTTTGCGAGTTCTCCAACAGTGAAACAAGGGCATTTCAGTTTTGCAGCACGAGCATCCACCAAAGTGTCCGTTTTCTGTTCTTTAAGTTCTTCCGGTATTCCAATGAACACTTTAAGCCGTTTGTATGCTTGTTTGCCCTTAGGCTGTTTATACGGAAGCATACCTCTCACGGTTTTTCGAACTATCCTGTCAGGTCTTCTATAATGAAATGGGCCTTTTTTTGGATGTCCTACTTCAAGGAACTTTTTTGCTTTTCTTACTTTGCTTTTCTTCTTACCTGAAAGCACAGCTTTCTCAGCGTTTACGATTATTATCTTTTCAGTCTCTAGCAGTCGTTTAGCAATAATGCTTGCCATTCTACCTAGAACCAAGTTTTCTGCGTCTATTATTGTGCTCATCTGGTTTACCGGCTTCATTTTTTCACCCAATTATCCTTACCTTTGAGCCCTTCGGGTTTTTCTTAATAAGTTGACGAAGTGATAGGGTCCTGCCTCTTGCAGCCTTAATCTTCTCTTTCGCCTTTTCTGAGAATAGGAAGGCCGCCACAGTTATTGGATGGTCCATTTTTCCTGCACCTACTACTTTGCCTGGAACCACAACTGCCTCTTTTTTCTCCGTGTATCTGTTCAATCGGCTTACATTCACAGTTGTACGCCTTCTCCTTGGTTTTGCCAAGCGTTCGGCAACATCCTTCCATATCTTAACCTTGTCTTCTCTACTCTGCTTTTTTAGGAAGCGGATAAGATGGACAAGCTCAGGATTTGTTGTTTTAACTTTTTTCACTCTTCTTCACCTTGACCTGACTTATGAATTCCCTAAGCTGTTGATTCAGTATTTTAACAGCTTCTTTCATCATCCTTTCCGGAGAAAGCACACCTGTGGATTCCATGTTAAAAATGAAGGTGTCTCCTTTCCAGCTTACCTCTATAGGCGGGGGTTTCATTGGGCAAACGTCAACACAGTCTTGACAGAGATTGCAAGCCATCAAATCTCGAATTTCTATTTTGTCTCCAACCTTGACTAAAACCTTCCTTGGACAAATCCCTACACATTTCCCGCAAGCATCGCATTGTCCGCTTATTTCAATCTGTGGAAAATATTTGTATGTGCACATTGAAACTGGCTGCCATTTCGCGTGATTCTTTCCTTTTCCAAGTCTCGCGTAGGCTTCAAGCTTCAGGTTTTGCCCTTTAGCCAGTTTTACTATAGGTATTCTGTCGCTCACTGGAGTTATATCCGGGTTTTCTGAGATTAACTCCCCTGAATAAACAGTTCTTGTTCCTTCTTCTGCTTCTGCATCAAGCGTAAGTGATGCTCTGCAGAGGTTACACCCGAACTCGCTGTTACATGAGCATTCTTCTGGTAGATTATAGCCGTCCAAGTCAGTTTTAAGGGGGATTAGCCCGAGTCTATGGGCTATAATTTCATCCTGCAATATAGAAGAGTTTTCAATTATTACAACTTCATCCATAGCCATGCATGGAACTTCAGCAAGTATAATCCTTCTTACAGCATTCATAAATGGAACATCAACTCCCCGAATAAGTAAACGCATACTCAGATCGTCTTTTTCAAGTACTTCTATTTCCACTAACCTAGACACTCCCTGAAAGCCTATGATAAATGCTGTGCCGTTCAATAGAATATTGGTGCATTATTTCAACTTTTCTATGAAAAAGTGAAAGCGCAAAATGCACATGTTAGGCTAGACCCTTCTTCCTCTTCTGCCACCTGCCCTTCGTGTTCCATCATGAGGAACAGGTGTAACCTCTTCAATGCGCCCAATGCGGAATCCTGATCTTGCCAGAGCCCTTATGGCTGCCTGTGCACCCGCACCTGGAGTTCTCGGCCCTGACCCCCCGGGAGCCCTTACCTTGATGTGTATTGCTTTTATTCCCTTGTCTCTGGCGATCCCCGCAGCAGCAGAGGCTGCCCGCATTGCTGCGTAGGCTGAGGACTGCATTCTGTCTGCCTTTACAAACATCCCACCAGATGTTCTTGCTATAGTTTCCGCGCCTGAAATATCTGTGATGTGAACTATTGTGTTGTTGTAAGAACTGTAGATATGTACGACTCCCCACCTCTCGGTTTTCTTGCTGGAACCCCCACTGCTACTCATCTTATCCCTCCTTGACTTGTGTCTCTTCTATTTTCGCTTCTGTTGTGGCTACAACTGCTATTGTTTGACGCAGAGGGTGATTTGGATTTGTAAGGGGGCTTCGAGGAGTATACGTTATCAGATTTTCTTCTTCCCTTGGCACCAAATAACCTGGAATAGTTACTGACCGATCTCCTATGGCTATGTGTCCATGAGTTGTCAGTTGACGGGCTTGGTAAATTGACTTGGCTAAACCTTTCCGAAAGACTATTGTTTGAAGCCTTCGTTCAAGGATATCTTCAATCGTTGAGTCTAAGACGTCGTCAAGAACTGCTGTTTCATGTATTATGCTGAATTTTTTCAAGCGTTTTAGGAGCATCATCTCCATTTTTCGGCGATCTTCAGGTGTTGTGCCTATAATGGAGCGAGCTATCCCCCTAAATTTCGACAGCATTGTTTTGTGTCGCCACAATTCACGCTTGTTCCGTAAACCATATTGGCCCACAAGGTTAAGCTCTTCTTGCAAGACATCTGTTCGCCATGGAAAACGTGGAGTTTCATATTTCTTTCTCTGTTTTTTAGGGTCACCCATGAACATTACATCCTTCTCTTCTTAACTCTTACTCCAACAGCTTTACCTTTTCTTCCGGTCATCTTTGTTTTTTGTCCACGCACCTTTAATCCGTAAGCATGACGATATCCACGCCACGATCTTATCTCTTTCATCTGCTTGATATCCATCTTTATCCTTAGATCAAGATCTGCTCTAATAAGGTGCAGGTCCTTCCCGGTCTCTAAATCTTTCCTTCTATTTAGAAGCCAAGCTGGTAGTCCAAACTTTGTCGGTTCCTTTATTATTTGTTCTATTCTTTCAACCTCAACGTCTGTTAGAAAACCTGCTCTTTTCTCTAGGTTTATTCCAGTCTTTTTTAATATTACGTTGGCGAGACTTAGGTTTACTCCTTTAATTCTCTTTAGGGCATATGGCATCTTTAGAGTGCCATCTATGTCTGTGCCGGTTATTCGCAGTATATGACGAAATTCCCTTGACATTCATCGCCAACCATTAACGCTAAGACTAACTACGGAAATGAGCCGTATTTTATTTAAACCTTACTAGCCTAGTTTAGGCGATTTTTGAGTAGTGATCTTGAAATGGTAGGGGGCTATCAATGTGCAGAACATAGGGGTTACTTGAATTTTCAGGGAGTTAAAAAGGTCCGTAAAAGGTTTGTGCGCTTCAAGGTGGATTGAAAAAACCTGTGTTAACGTAATAGTTTACGAGAATCAGTATCCCCGCCCAATTCTTCTCCACCATTAAGGTATACAACTGTTGTCTTGAGTTACCAGATGTGTCAACTTCGCCTAGAACTGCGCTTGCTTCTACACGTATCTCGTATTCTCCGCAAGTTGGCGGCGTCCAAGTGAAGGTTAATGCAGTGTCGTCTCCATTTTCTAAGGTTGTGTTTGTGTTCCAACTAACGAGTCAGTTAGAAGCGTGTGGTATGCGGTGACGTTGAAAGTTTCCATGTATGTCCCCTGGTTTTCCGCGGTTACATTTATGCTGGATTCAGACGCAACAAGCGCGCGGCTTTTTCGATGTAAATGTTCAAATAATTGGCATTCCAGCCCACACTCCCAGCGACGATTTCTTACCCGAACAATCCGTTAAGGTATCAGTCAACGCTACAGATTCCGCGAGTGGAATGAAAAAAGTCATACTCCTCTACACAATAAACAGCTGGTTAACATGGGAAAACTTGATCATGGATAATTCTTAAACAGGTTTCTATGAAGCTACGATTCCAGCGCGGCAAGCCGAAACACAGGTGAAGTTCAAGATAATCACATTTGACCACGCGGAAAACTTTCAAACCAGAAATGGAGAGGAAGCCTACTATATTTACTGGGTAATCCCTGAGTTTTCAAGTACCACAGTTCTGCTGTTTATGATTCTCACAATCTTTGCCATTGCCTTGCTAGACAAGTTTTTAGTAGAAGAAAAGTTAACCAGATACGCAGGTTGAAAAGATGAATAAGAAAACTCTTGTCGTTGTTGCTTTGCTGGTTGTCCTATCGATAGCGCTTGCTTATATAATTAGGAAGGAAGGCTACTTCTCTGCAATCCATGATATAGCAGTTGTTAGTGTTATGCCCTCTGGAACTGAGGTTTATGTTGGAGATGTCATCAACATCACTGTCATCGTAAAAAACAAAGGAACTCAAAACGAAACTTTCAATGTAACTTCATTCTACGACGCCACTGTTTTGGAAACACAAACCGTTACCGATCTTCCTGCAGGAACTCAGACGAGTTTGACGTTTAACTGGAACACAACCGACGTCACTCCAGCCAACTACTGGGTAAAGGCTGAAGCAAGTGTTGTTCCAGACGAAACAGACACTTTAGACAACACCTGTTTAGACGGCATCATACGAGTGAGAGCGCAACAAACAGAACCAGCAACACTCCAAGTCGATCCTCGCCTGATCAAGGTTAAAGCTGGACGAAACTTTACAATCAGCGTAAGTATTTCTGACGTTGCGGACCTTTACAGGTGGGAATTTAAGCTGAGGTGGAACCCTACCTTTCTAGATTGTGTTGATGTTGATGAGGGAGCTTTTCTCAATCAAGGCGGCAACACCTTTTTCAGAACACTTACAATAAACAACACGGAAGGCTACGCCCTTGTGAATTGCACGCTTAAAGGGGACATATCTGGAGTAAGTGGCGACGGAACGTTAGCGGTGATTGAGTTTCACGTAAAAGACACGGGAAAATGCATCCTGGGCCTTTGTGACACAAAACTAGTCAGCTCATTCAAACAACCAATAATTCACACAGTTAAAGACGGCAACTTTAATGCTGTCCCATAGTAGCTGAAACGCTTTTTGAAGACTCTTGAACTGTGTCAAGTGAATGTGATCAATGATAAGTGGGGCAATCCTTGAGGATGTAGCGCGCGCTCCCCGATTTAATTGGTGAAAGAATTTTTTCATAGTAACCAAAAGAGACAGAGGAATAAGGTGGTTGTGGCGCCGCCGGTAGGACTTGAACCAGCGACCAGTGGAGATATCTCCCGCATTTCCCCTTTTTTTCCGTTTTCTGAAAACTTGAGCCGAAAGGCTTGATTGCTCTGCATGCGAGGTTACAATTAACGATGGAGCCTGTTTCATTGTGGCGACACATCCTGTTTTGGGCTACTTCCCCCTTCTTGCGGGCTTCATTAAAGGGCGCGAACCAAATATTGTCCTATTACCATCCTAGAACTATATGTTACTATAAGAGAACTGAGTTTGGTTTGCAAGTTTTGCGGGTCACAGAATGTGATTAAAGGGGGATTCAGAAAGACCTAGAAAGGAAAAGTTAGACGTTATTTCTGCAAAGACTGCAAGCGAAAGTTTGTCGACAATGAGTTTGAGAAGATGAAGGCTAGCCCTCAAATCGTAATAATTCTCTTATCTCTACTTCAAAGGAATCAGTCTGAGAAGCGTCGTTCATCATTTGAAGAAGTTTCTGAGGTTAACCATGTCGCAATCTATAAATGGATAAAGAAATACGTCAAACTCATGAAGAAATACGTAGATCAGCTAGTGCCCAAGATTAGCGGAATATGGCGTAGTGGCGAAATGGACCTGAATATAAAAAACCTAGACAACCATGACAATTCTAGGCAGACATGGAAGGTAATGGACAATCAAAGTCGATTTTAACCCGGTAGTTAGCAAAACTCTCCAAAAC
>DAOVMU010000081.1 GCA_030630585.1 Candidatus Bathyarchaeota archaeon
AGGCCGGAAAGCACCGCGTCTGCAGACATAGTCAGGGAACTCGAAACAAACCCGTCAAGCGGAACCTTGCGCAGGATCTTGTAAAACCATCCTGCATTCTCAAGGCGTTTCAGAAGTTCCTCCAAGGCTTTATGTTTGAATACAATAAGCCTGTGGTACGCCCAGCCATTTTCTATCATATTTGGAAAGATGTTTAGGATGTTTAGTTTTCCTATATGTCTGACAATTGTATTGTGTTTCATGCAGTCACATTTCTGTAAGTTCAAATAGAGTCTGTGTTCATCAACAATTTCTTCAATGATATCCTTGATGCGGGCACGCTGTGCATGAATCTCTTCAATAACTAAAGGGTATTGTTCTGGGTTCCTCACGACAATCTCTACAACATCATTCTCTCTGTTGCACCAAATGAAAACGCTTGCGCTTGGGAATCTACGAGTTAAGTCTATGAAAGTAGATTCGCCTTTGGAGCGCGTCATTTTTAGAGCAACATCAAACAACGGCATCTCAAACACCAAAATAGAAATGAGCATGGCTACACATATTCCTATAGCCGTCTTATGACGGCACATATTTTACCGTCTTATGACGGCACAACATCTATGTCTCTCTTTGTGTATAGATCCATGTGTGGTGGTAACGAATGAGAAAGATTAAACTACAAAGAAAAGGCTTCTTCGGTAAAGTACTCAGGGCATTTGGAAAGGATAGGGGCCTTGAGTTACCATTGCCTTCCCGAGAAAAGAGAGCTTCTGGTGTTTCTGCGTATTTCCCACATTATGATTATCACATGGAACTCAGGAATGCTATGCTGGAGGCGGAAAAACACAAAGCCAAAGCTATAATGGAATTGCAAAGACGTAACTTAGCGCGTTAGGGGCACTCTAGAAGCCCTTCACTTCCTCCTTTTTTTGGAAGAATCTTTTGCAGTTTCTTATATCAGCACCTTCAAATTTGCTTTATCATAGGTTCGCCTTAATCTCTCCACCCAATGAGAAATCAATGGTCAAACGAAATGCATACGCAACGGCATATAACAATCCAAAAAGCATAGATCGCTCGGGCGTATTTTTTGAGGATGTGGTTTACTCTTGTGGGTCAGAATGGCTCTGACTTTTTCTCCAACTTCTCTTATAATATCTTCTTGCCTATTTTCTACATATAGCGCATGCGCTGGACAATGTTAAATTGTTTAGAAAGCGGAAATAGCAGAGACCTGGGGTTCGCCCATAGACGCGCGCGCAGTTGAGGAAGGTGAGAAGCTCATAGAGCAAGGCTTCGAATATGTCTGCGACTTTGATGGAATAAAGCTGTTCAGAAAGAGAAAATGAATCTGAAATATGGATTCAAGCTTAGAACTCTGCGTACAGACATAGAATTCATAAGAGTTTTAATGTTTAAGGGTCTAGCTATTTGATTGCAGGGTGAATTGTCTTGAGTGTACAGATCCTTGAAGCTTGCAAAGAATTGGTTGACGACGCAAAAGCGGGCTGTGTTGACCTAGTTTTTAAAGAAGTGTGCCTTGAAATTTTGTCAAGAGCGCACAATGTTCTAACAGAAAGGCAGCTTAAACATCTAGTCGCCTATGCTTCCGAGAAAATGGAAGAAAGAATTCCTTTTGAACTACAGCAGAAATTAATGGCACGCGGTTAATAAGCAAAAAACTAAGACTCAGCTTTACGCGTTCGTTCATTGAATGATCATCCGGGGCTGACGGCAACATCCAGGGCAATCTCACCCTGCGTCATCTATTTCTAGAGAAGCTGTCTAACCAAGCTTGTAGCCTATTTTCCGCAGAAACTCCTTTCTTGCTTTAATGTCTTCTTCGTTTTCTATGTCCTTGCTCTTCGATCCGTCAATTACGCCGACTATTCCTCTGCCCTGCTCTGTTTCCACAATAATGACTTCTAGAGGGTTTGAAGTAGCTGCGTGGATTGTGCACACTTCTGGAACACTCTTGACTTTGTCTAAAACGTTTATGGGGTAAGCGTTCTCTAAAAAAATTATGAAGCTGTGACCACATGCAATTTCATAAGCTTTCTTTGCCGATAGCTGCCTTAATTCCTCATCATTTCCCTCATGCCTTATTAGGCAAGGTCCAGAGCTTTCACAGAAAGCTACTCCGAATTTTATGTTTGGAACCGCGTTAACAAGAGCTTCGTAGAGGTCTTCGACGGTTTTTATGAAATGTGCCATGCCCAAAATCACGTTGCAGCCTTCCGGCACTTCAATTTTAACTGTTTTAAACTCTAACATAAGCATCCACTTCAGTTCTAGTTGATTAGATGTGAGTCTTGTATTAAGATTTGGGAACAGTGGTCTTCTAGCTGGGTTTCTTTTTGAAGAAAAGCCAGTTTTTGTCTCCTTTAAATTTTACTAACACATAATCTCCGCTCAGTCTTTCACCATGTAACGTGAACACTATCTTGTCTTTGCTCCTGTGCTCAAGTGTGTACGAGCCTTTATCCCATATCTCTACCTTTCCAGCACCATACATACCTTCAGGTATTACCCCCTCAAAGTCTACATAGCTGAGCTCATGATCTTCAACTTGAACCGCAAGCCTTTTAACACCAGATTCCGTTGGAGGCTGTTTCGGCACAGCCCAACTCTTCAGAACACCATCCATTTCAAGTCTAAAATCATAATGCAAATGCCTAGCATGATGCTTCTGAATTACAAATCTTCCAGATGGAAGGGTGGGCATGCTCATTCACTTATGAAGCTCGAGAGGTAAGGTAAATAGTTTTAGCGTAAAGATTAAAAAGGAAATAATGTTTCAACAAGCTTGAACTAATCTAAGCGGGCCGGTAGTTCAGTTGGCATGAACGCCTGACTTGCACTCAGGAGGTCGGGGGTTCAAATCCCCCCCGGTCCACATTATCCTTGTTTCTTGAAAAAGAAAAAATCTATTTGAAGCATCAACCATACTTACTCTGGAACGGAAGGGTGTAATCTATGAATGGTGAGTCAAGATTGGTTGGCTATTGCGGTCTTTATTGCGGTGCATGTGCAATCTATCAGCAAATGATTAAGAACAGAACAATGCAATTGCTCAAGGTATTAGATGCTTATCAATTTCGCGAAATAGCGAAGGAAGCTAAAGAGTGGTCTCCGAAGCTTGCGCACTACCCCGAGTTTGAAAGTGTTCTGCAGTCTCTGATGAAAATGTTTGGAGAATGCTCTGGCTGCCGAGCAGGTGGCGGACCACCAGTCTGCCTAATCAGAGATTGTTGTAAGGAAAATGGGTTCTCTACATGTGCAGAGTGTGATAAAATGCCTTGCGATAAAATAGAACCACAAATTCAATGCTACCGTGGGCATCTAAATATGCTCCATAGAATCAAAGAGATAGGAATAGACAAGTGGGTTAAGGAAATGGAAAAGAAAGTTAAAGAGGGTTTCTCTTACCTCGAAGTCATGGCAAGAAGCAAAATAGATGAATAACCAAGACTACAGAGTAGACTCTGAAATCTAGCCGAAGCCATTTGTTTTCTCAGATGGTTGATGAATGATATATAAGCAGATAAGTCCAAACTACTTTCTGTATCCTAAATGTTTCCAAAAGAACCTAGTCCTAGCATCTTTCAACCTATAATAGGCTCATGGTATGAGTCCTTAAAGAACCCTCAGAAATCGCAAAGGCAAGTCCTCTCGGAATTGGTTAAGGAATACAAGAAAACTCGTTACGGAAAGAGCTACAACGCTTCTGAAATCAAAGAAATCGCAGATTTCAGAGCCAATTTCCCCATCATAGACTATAAAGGACTCAATCCATATTTTGCCCAGGTTCAAAAAGGTGATCATGCTGCTATCCTTCCTGAACCACTTGTGTGTTGGGTCATGACCAGAGGTTCAACAGGCCGTGCAAAAGTGTTGCCAGCAACCAAGACTCATCTTGAACAGATTTTCACGTGTGGAGCAAGAGCGTTGGTAAATTATGCCCTTAGAAAAAAAGATTTCCATGTTCTCACTGGAAAAATTCTCAACCTCAATTTTCCATCCCAAGTTCACACGATAAACATAGGTGGACAAACAATGAATTACGGGTATAGTTCTGGTACCTACGCAAGGCTCAATCCAATGTTTAATAAGGTCAGTCTTCTGCCTCGGCAAGAAGACATAGATGCCTTGGGTTCAGGAGTTACAAAGAAAGACTGGGAAAGGAGATTTGAACTGACCTACCAGCAAGCGCTAAACGAGAATGTAACTGCTGCAATAGGGGTCACGCCAGTTATCCTATCATTTGCAAAACACGTGAGGAAAAAACATGGAAAAAAGCCCAGGGAACTGTGGAACCTTCGAGCCTTGTTCTGCACAAGTGTTAGAAAAATACAGTTCAAGTACGCACCTATTCTCAGAAGATATTTCGGACAGGTTCCAGTGGTGGAGATTTACAGCGCAACAGAAGGAGTTTTTGCGCAGCAACTCGACGACCTACCATATGTTACGCCGAACTATGACAAGTATTTCTTCGAGGTTGAAACCGGCCATGGAACAGAAATGCTGCATGAACTCAAACGTGGAGAGTGGGGCAAACTAATAGTTTCTTCCTGTTTGTTTCCGAGATATGACATCGGGGACTTGATTGAAGCAGCTGGAAATAACTATTTCCGTGTGATTGGAAGGAACAGCACCTTAACGCTTTTAGAACACAGGCTCTATAGGCTACTTTTCAGGTGGTTTCTCTAAGTCCTAGGATGTCTCCTTGTTGCATAAAGTCCTGCAACTATGATTATTGTCCCAACCAGAATGAGGAATAGAGCCCCTACCACTTCCCTTCCAAGGAAACCAGTTACTTGGAGATAAGACATTAAGCCCGAGAACGTCAAGATCAGACCCACAATTAGGAGGCCTACGAATCGGAACTCCCGCTTTTCATACTTTTCAGCCTTCTCACTCTTTTCTTGCTTCTCGTGTTTCTCCGCTTTCTCATCTCGGTGGCGTGCGGGGGCGCGTGCTACCTGAGCAGGAGGCTGTTCGACTTTCAATGCGGCACCACATTTTGGACAAAAGGCCATTTCCTCATCAGCTTTAGCGCCGCATTTCATACAATATGGCATGTTATTCACCTCTATCCATTTCATCTTCACTGTTGGAGCACTTGGTATTTAAAAGGTGCACCTGACTCATTGAAAAGCGGTAATGCAACATCACAGATATATTGCAGTTGGGTAAGCAAGTTAGCTTGCGCGTGAAGTGACATTTTCACTCAAAGACTTCGTGAGTTTGAGATGATAAGCAAAGAAGATTTCTTCTGAAAGACAAGTCGCTCCGCCAGATCGGGTTCAGCCATCGTACCTAGTTCAGTTCTTTTCCACAGTGCAGACAATATTTGGCATCCTTTGGCAATTTGTGCCCGCAGTAAGGACAAAACTTTGTAGCGGATGATGTGGCTAAAACTGATAACGCGGAACTACCGGTTGAAACAATTGTAGTTCCAGCCATGCGGTCACTCACTTTTTGATGTGGATCACCTGAGGTTGCTAAGCCAATCACTGTATCTATGAGAACCAGAACCCAGTAAATCTTGCTTACGTTTCTGATGAAAGCCAAATCCAAAGGAGGCTTTTGTCCATCGAGTTTTCTAGTAGTCAAATTCATGATTTTCTTGCCAAACGTCGATCCATAGTAAGTCTCAAACAAGGTAAAGTACAAGACGCTGAGAATCCCTGCAAAGAACGGAAATGACAAAGGGTTAAACATGTACCAAGGCAAGCTCGTTGCCACCGATATTACAATAAACGGTAGTAAGATAATTGCTGCAATAACCAAAGTGAACGCGCCGACGATTATGTTGTCGATAATAAAAGCGACAAGTCTCCTTATCCAGTGATCTTGAAGCATGGAGTCACTTCCAATTCTTTCGAAGCCTGTTGACATGATTTTCCACGAGCCTATTCTTGTATGACCCTAGACTATATAGCCTATTCTGCCCTTCCCAAAAAAACTAAAAACGTGAACCAAAACCGGATATATTTCTTCTTGATTGCGTAGACATTTCCAAACGAGTTCAACAGACTAAAGGCTAAGAATGCAGTTTATAAAGCAAGATCATACAAGTGATTCTTGTGTAAATCTGTGAAAATTAAAAAAATAAAGCAAGGTGTAATCTTGGAAGTATACGTTAAGCCAAGGTCAAATGAATTCAAAATTAAGGCTGAAGGAGACGAGATTGTAGTTTTCTGCAGAGAGGAACCTGCCAAGGGAAAAGTGAACAAGGAACTCATCAAAGAGCTTTCAAGACTGTTCCATAGGAATGTGGAGCTTGTTTCCGGTTTTACTTCTAAGCAAAAGAGACTTTTGATAAAAAACGCTGGAAAAAGCGAAGTACAACATATACTGCTGTGCAAATGACTTCTTGAAAAATGATGGTTATTCTGCTAATTTTGAAGTTTGAAACGTAATATTGCTGCTATCCCACCGAAAGATTTCTTTAGCATTTGTCCTTCTTCTGTTTCGTCGGAAATCATTTCCACTTCGGTGTTTGCTTGTTCGGCTAGTTCAGCGAAGTTTTCTATAACGTCTTGTGTGTCCGCTGTGCTTAAGGTGTGGGCTTTGCATTTTGGGCAAGGTTTTCCAAAAAGATTCTGCTCGAAACTTGTCAACGTTTGACTCTTCAATGTGTGTTGCTGCTCATAACTGCACGCGTTACATTTCACCCTGACGCGCAATATGTCTAGCCCTTCGGAAAGCAGCAGCGTTTTGACGGCACCTGCTTCCAGAGTTTTTCTAACTTCTTCTTCACCGTACGTTGTCAATCCTGTGTCATGTCCGATTTCGTAAAGGAACCGTTGCATTACTTCTTTCTCTTCTATGTAGCGTATTTTCCGCACTA
>DAOVMU010000031.1 GCA_030630585.1 Candidatus Bathyarchaeota archaeon
AATCTCCACTTGAATCTTATATAGTTATTAACAAAAGTTTTTCCTATATAACATAAGTTTTGCGTGAGGCTGCTCCCGTTTTCTGAATAGTTTGACACCTTCGATGTTGCCGTAACTGAAGCCTGAATCTACAAGATTCTTGGCCTCTTCAATCTTTCTTGCTATAGCTGAGTGAAATTCGTCTTCAAAGTCTACGAGATGAGTGTGTTCTCTATTTTCTTGTGTCCCAGCATTTGCATCACATGCAAGATGTCTTTTGTACGGTGATAGTGCGCGCTGTTAACCAAGCTAGAACGCCGGTAAATGCACGCACAAATTAACATATACTTCGTTATTGTTGGCTTCGGTGGCTGACAAGTTTAGACGATTATTTTCCAGAGTCTATGGAGCACTTAATTAATGCTTTCTTCATAATAATTATGCCATGAAGAATTACGTGTATACATTGTTCTATCATGTGTGGCTTGAACTAAAGAGAATTATATTTAGAGTAAAATACTCTGCAGAAGTTGATGTAACTGATAACTGCAATCTTAGATGCAAACATTGCTATCATTTTCACGGCAAAGACTGTTTTGAAACACAGGAACTGTCCATACGTGTTTGGGAAAAAAGGTTCAATGAGCTCTACAAGTCGGGGATAAGGAACATTCTTTTGGTTGGTGGTGAGCCTGCGCTCAGGATTGATGTTCTTATGCTCGCTGACAGAGTATTTCCTTTTGTATACGTTATTACAAACGGAACAATAAAGATACCAGAAGAATTCAATCATAGATTATTTGTTTCAATAGATGGTTCTCAAAAAACAAACGATTCAATCAGAGGGAATGGTGTTTTTTCAAGGGTGATGAAAAACTATTCAGGGGACAAACGTGTTGTTATCAACATGACAATAACGAAAGATAATTGTAAAGAGCTTGAGGATGTTGTAAAAATTGCAAAAGAGAATGGTTTCAAGGGTGTTGTGTGTAATATATGCGCAGGTGGAACCGATGTTAGTGTTCCCATGGTTGTAAAAAGAAAAGAGAGAGAAACCATAATAAAAGAACTGAAACGAGTGAAGTCATTGTATCCAAAAGATTTTCTTTTGAGTAAGGCGATGATAAAATGGTATGAACATCCGGATCATAGGGGTTCATGCCACTGGGGTGATGAAGTATTACATTTTGATGTTTCATGGAATAGAAGAAGGTGTTTTGGAAACAATGCGGACTGTTCCAATTGCGGGTGTCTGGCAGGTGCCTTTCAAAGTCCTCTAAGAATGCTAAGGCATCCAAGAGAGATGATAAGATTAGCTTGAAATACTATATAGCTGTGGGCTAAAGCTTGTAGAATTTTTGTGATAAATCAATTAAGAGATTATCAGGACTAAGTAGAATGTACTGCCTGTTTTTGAAGGACTTTTGACTTGAATCTCTTTGCAAAGATCCATTTGAAGACATAGACAGCAACACATGCGCTTTTCACTCTCTCTCAACTGGAAACAGAATTGATGTTCAAATCATGTTTTTGATCGATCGCACCGACTGCTAGAAAAAAGGGGATTTTGCGGGAGCACTCAGATGTGTGATGTCTGATTTCTTCTGGGTTCTGAATTCATAAGGGTTTTCTATCTCTAAGAGGTAGAGAAAATATACACAATGGAAGAATTCATTGAAAAAATCAAAGATAAAATAAGAGTTGAGCAACTTCCAGACGGAAGCACAAAAATAGAAATCCTTGAAGTTTTAGGTGCAGAAATGTTTACCAAATTGGTGGATGCTGTTAGCAATTTAAACCCGAAATATGTGTATGGAGACAAAACCAAGGGCACGCATGACCACTTTTTGATTCCTAAACCCTAGCCTAACCTTTCTTTTTTTCTTTGTTTAAGGACAAAAAGCTATAATATATTGGTTAAATAGAAGTTCTCCTTACTTTTGCGTAGAAATGACGGAGAATAAAACAAATCAAATTCAGTCTTTCTATGATAAAATCTTGAATCAGTTCTATGATTTCTTAGTGGAGATAGGATTTGTTCCAATTGTAAGTTTCTACAGAAGAAGCCACGTCAAATTGATGTGTTTATTGCACGTGCAACTAGAGGGAATCACCCAATTGGAACCTATAACGAATGCGGTCTAGATGGTTCTTTCATAAAGGAGAAGGAAATCGAAATCAAGAACTGTAGGCACTTCAAACGGAAATATGGAGCACCTTCTCCAGCTAGGCGAAAGTTACGCAATTTTGTCAGATGGTCTCAAAGACAATGGAAGCTTCATTCTGGAATTATGACATTTACAGTTGGAACGGTCTTAACTATACTAGCTATTCTAGTAGGCTATCTCGTAGCTAAGGGAATTCTATAAAGGAATTCCGATTTCCTCTATTTAATCAATTGATTAAACTTTTGAATAGTGGAAAAAGTTATAGCCAAATCAGAGCTTTTAGTTAAAAACGGGGAATCCTATGAGCGAAAATAAAACAATGGCTATCATGCTGTTCGTTCTAGGTCTTTTTCTAATTGCTGTCGGAATAGGCTTGTCCACGGTCACACAAACCGTTACACGATATAGAAGTTATTTTGGCGTTCAAATCCCATATCAAGCAACAATCTATCCCTATCAAGGTGTAGGTGTAGTGATGGCTCTTTTTGGCATAATCGTTCTAGTAGTTGCTTTTGTGAAGACTCGGAGTAAGAAAACCGAATCTGTGGAGATGCCAAAAACTGAACAAGTCTAGAAAACAGCCTACTAAAGAACAAGATGCTTTCATAATAGGCGGTATTCTTGCTGTTCTTGGTCTCTATGTTATACTTTCTAGTCATGACTTGTTAGCTGGTTTCTTTCTGTTAGGTCTTGGCATCGTATTTATGGCATCATCATCCAAGGAATTTAGGAAACAAGTCTTTGACTTCTTCTTTTCAATCTTCAAAGGGTTATGGAAACTACTTTCACGTTCCAGCTAGAATTTACTTCTATCATGGTTTATATTTGTGCTTCGCCTTAGGTCTTCTTAGAGATTAAGAAATACCCCATGTGATGTCCGACTTCGGGAGATGTCACCACTATTTCTTTACATAGTTTTTTTTACACAGCAAAGCAAAATGAAGGATACCTTATGAGTTGTGAATGTTGCGAAAGAAATGCAGTTTACAGATGGAGTGTTTGTGGATAAAGATTACGCATAAAACATGCAAAGTTACGGGTGTGTTCATCATGCATAAAGGGAACTATTATAGAATACACTATTTATGAAGTCGTATTGGATGGGAAAAGGAAGAGAATCCGAGAATCTGTACAACTGTTTTTCGGAGAGGAAGAACAACTAGCTTTGAACAGGGAGTTTGTGGTTGCGGAACTTCCTGCGTATACAGCAAGATCAGAAAATAATATGATTAGATTTGTCTCCTTTGTAGAGACGAAGGATGACATTGTGATTGTGACTTTGGGCGTATTGCCCTTTTGCCAAGTCTCTAGTGTTTGTAGAAGTTCAACGGAAAAAGTTGAGACTAAAGCCGAAGGACCGAAGAAGAAAAGACTGCTAGTTTCAACTTCAATCGATAACCCGTTGGCCCTGGCATTTTACCAATCTCTCAGATTTCAGACTCATAAAGTCAAGACCAAACTCTTGGCAGAAAAACATAGAGGATCCATGAAAGGTATAGGTGGACTGCCATAAGAGACGGTTGAGGCTTCAGAAAATCCTTCTCCAAGTCAACGGTTAACGTCATTTCTTAAGTGATATCTAATCCATGCTGTACCTCGTCTAAAGTCTCTTTAGCCTTTGGATATTCACTGAACAAACGGCAGAGCTTTTCACATGGATATTCAGGGCAGTAAGCACAGTTCGTAAAGTTTCTCCGTCTTCCACATTTCCTTATTTCGCAATCGTTGCAATAGCTGAAAATGCGTGAGCTATCGCTTACGCAACCATCACAGTTAATATCTTCTGCTCTGTATTCCTTCCTGTATTGCTTGGTAAATATTCCTGCCACTCGTTTTCTTTCCGCATCATCATCCTTCTGTGTCTCTGTCAACACTGGACAATGTGAACATATTATTCCGCAATATCCAATCATTTCCTCCATTTTAATCATCCGCATATACAATTGAGCACGTAAACTTATCCACTTTGTTAAAGATGTGTTCCACCTCATAAGCGCTATTGTCTTAAAAAAACTGCAAAGCACACTTCAACAGTGCTAGTCCTTAAACCACTTTTTCCAAACAGTAACAAAGCCCCAGTAATATCGAACGAGGCAAACCGCATCAAGAGAATGCACCCGTCCTTCTTCAGATAACTCCTGAGCTTTACAGATGAAAAAGTAAATAACTCGTTTATCAGTGGCTCCGCCAGCCTAAGTACATCCAGCCACGATTCATCTTCAGGGGGGGTTAAGACAAGAAAGGAGACTTAACTATCAAATCAAACTTTGTCTCAATAGTCCGAACAACTTGGATATTCCACCGAAAGCGTGCACATGACCCGTTTAGCTTTATGTTTTCCTTTGCACATCGAACAGCACAAGGATTATATCAAATACGACAACTTTTGAGGCTTTATCTCCAACGATAATGCTAGTATGTTGCATCCGTTGCCAATATCAGGATCAGCACTCTTTTTCTCAAAGCTAAATTCTCAGCGGAACGAGGAGTCTTCAGAGAGTCCGTAAGCACTCTTATAAACAGCAAAAGCGTAGCCTGTAGAAAGCTCTCCAACTAGGCAAGGGTGTTTGCCAACGCTCCGAAATCTTCAGGTGCCAATTCTCTCACACGTTTGTCGTGAAACGGAAGGGAATCAGCCAATCTATCAGCGTCCGTGCGCCCAGTTGTGACATGCTTATGTTTCACAAATGGTAGAACAGCGTTTCTAACCTTTCTATTACGTTGTGTGAACAGCGCTTGAGCAAGTCGTTTAAACAAGGCTTTATCTTTCAAGGTGAAGGGCGGTGGCTTTTTTGGCTTCAAGCGTACGATTATTGAATCCACTTCTGGCTGGGGATGAAACATCCATTTCTGGACCTCGTCCAAGAGTTCAACCTCAACGTGATAGTATGCAACAACTGTTAACCATCCGTAATCTTCACTTCCAACAGAAGCCACGAGACGATTCGCGAATTCTTTCTGAAAGATTAGCACTGCACACTCGAAAAAATTGTTGAAAAGCCAAAGAAGCAGAGCTGAAGAAATATGGTAAGGTGGAATCGAAATGACTTTATTGAATCGCAACATCTGCATTTTTAGCACGTTACCCTCTCTTACCTCAATGTTGCCTAAGTCCTTCAGCTCTTCAGATAAAACCCTCACAAGACTTGAATCGGATTCTACAGCTAATACAAACTTGCATTTCCCTGCGAGAAAACGTGTTAAGAAGCCTAAACCAGCACCGATATCTAACACTGTGTCGTTCAGACTTAGTAAAGCATAGTTAGTTATACGTTGATGAACTGAAGGATCCACCATAAAGTTCTGTCCCAAACGCTTCTTTGGAGATATTTGATATCGCCGAAGTAGAAACTTCGTTCTTTTTAGAAGACTCATGATGTCATCAACCAGTCAAGTTGCGTTTAACGAACCCTTGTGAAGAGTCTATACTTACTTTCGCCAGCCAACTCCTCCAAAATCCTCTTGGTGATTAACTTAACAGGGTTAGGTATTTCGGTGCGTCTTTGCAGGTCTTCGAAGCTTTCAAAGGATTTCCTTTCGCGCTCGTTGATAACTTGCCACATGTACTTTTTCCCTATTCCCGGAAGCAACTCCAGAGCGTGCATCCGCGGCGTTACAGCTCTTGCCGTATTGAAAAAGCTGAGAAAAACCTTTTCTTGATTAAGCACTATCTTGCTGAGTACTGCTGGAAGTTCCATCTTCGCAGCTGCAGTCAACTCATCATAACTTATTCGTCCGATAATATACGTGATTTCCTTACGAGTTTCTTTCCCAACATAAACAAGATCATGAGGCTTAAGCGTAACGCCCTGTCTGACCAAAGCCTCTAAAAGGGTAAAGAATTTTTCACCAATAAGTTGAACAAGAGCTCCCGCTCGGTAACCAGCTCTCCCAGCGGGTCGTACCCCGGGTCGGCCGTGCAGCAGAAAATCTAGGACATAAGCGTGCTCTTCGTATCGCTTCTCCATCATATTCGCCTTTACTTTAGTCATTCATTGCTTGAAAAATATGGCTGAATTGCTATTTCAGTTTCCGATGTTCATCTAAAAGGTTAACTATGGACTTCAGTTTTGATGTTTCAATGATTTTCCGTCCACCAGCAAGGAAAACCTTTAGCTCCTCGATGCTTTGGGGCATACAGTTAACTATCTGAACAGCTTCTTCCCCCTGTACACCGAATTTCTCTATGAGTTTTTCCACGAGTTTTTCAGCTACTTCAACATCGACCTTGGAAAACTTAGATGCGTAATCAAGTGTGCGACGCTGAAGCTGGTCTAGATTTCCTTCTCCTAAAGTTTCCAATAGCTTCTTAACCTGTGGAGTTGTAAGGTTTTTTTCTATTGTCGCTTTTTTAGACAAATCAATCAACTCTTATGATGTTCTAAATGTTCAGGTCTAACAATAATTTCTTTAACAGCTTTTCCTTGTGTAACGCTTACAACGTAGCTTCGTCCACGTTTTTCAATTACTGTGCCCACTTTGCCGTGATAACGTTTGTGAGGCATACCCTTTTGGACACTTGGTTCTATCTTGATAACCACACGAGTTCCAGACTTGTATTCATAAAGCAGTTTACTCAGCCTCATTTTGCCCTTTTCTCTCGGTTTCTTTTTCAGAAGACGCCGCGTTCCATGACGAAACCCATGTGATTTCTTCGTTTTTCCTACCTCCTAATCCTTTGTAATTACGTTTAAAACATCAAGCTCTATATGCTTCGCTTTGTTTTTGACAATTTCTGAAATGTTGGGTTTAGTTCTTCCATCATCACCAGAAACCAACTCTTTAACGTACAGTCCTCCTTGACAGCGTATTTTCATTTCTGCCTTTTTAGGCGACAACTTCTTTACTTTAACCTCGTATATGTACTTTTCTCGTGTCAAATTTGCCCGTCTATGCAGGACGCGCATTGGGGTTCTCTGCTTGATCACCGCGTTTGTCAGCTTCTCTTCGAGAAGACGCAGGTCTTTAGCCGTGATCTTGTTTCTGAACTCTATAGTGACACGATATTCCTTTTGTGCAGACTCCGCTTTTTTCAACTTTCTAACAACATCTTTATCTGCAAAACGCAGATTTGAAACAACAACTCTCCCTTTACCGTAGGCATTTACAGCCTCCTCAAGCTTTTTAAGGTTCAAAAACCTCTTCCTTGGTTTTGTGACTTCCATCACGAAAGGTCTGCCCTTACCCAACATGCGGGCGTCAATGTCTTCTCTCCCTGAGCCATGAAATGACTCTTCAAGGCCTTCCGTAGCATCCAAGAAAGGTTTTCCAATTATTTCTTCTACTGATTCCGGATACATTTTTCCGGTCCAACTACACTTTTCACAGCCCTTTCCCCTGCAGTTAGAACATAGCCATTTTGATTGAGGTATACCTCTAACTAGTTTTCTATAGCGTCCAACCACGAATAGTGGATTTACTTGAAGCCTTATCTCTCCAATCAGCGGATTGATAAGCACAACCACTTCAGGTCTTTTATACTCCACGATTTTTCCGTTGTATTGCGCAATCTTCTTGCCTATTATTCGTCCGAACTCGTTTCGCATGTTTTCACCATAGCATACTTCGAATTCAGCTCTGAACTCATCTTCACGTTCTTCAACTGCAACGGGAAGTTGTACGCCCACAAGAAAGTTGCTATACTCATAGTTCTTAAGCTTGTCCAAGGCTTTTTCCGCAAGTTCGTCAACTATTTCAAATTTGTCTTCACATAGAAAACAGGTTTTCGGCAGACCTTTTCTTGGAATGCGCCTTTTCATTTTATGCAGTATTTCTTTTGCTGTTTCGAAGAAACCATTCGTTGCAAGAATTTTGAGGATTCTTATGCCGTCCTTGTTTTTTGAAAAGGCAAGGGTGTGGGCTTCCAATGTCAAAATAGTCTTTATCGCCTTTCCCCTTCCATGGTTTTCCATGTTATGTCCAAGCAGTGCAAACTGTCTTCCTAAGCAATGATTACACAATGAGTGCTTTTCAAGCATCTTCAAAGCTTTTTCCAGAGCGGTCACAATGATTCGCCTTTGCCCAGAGCTAGTTACTTGAAATCCAGTGACATACCCTTCTTAAGAAACGGCAGCTTCTTTTTTCTCCGTAGAGTTTTCAGCATCCGACGCATCATCGAGTATTGTTTTAGAAGCTCCTTCACTTCCTTTTCACTTGTTCCAGAACCCTTTGCGACACGTCTTATTCTTGAAGCGTTTAAAATCTTCGGGTTTTCCTTTTCTCTCGGTGTCATAGATTGGATTATTACGCGCCACTTCTCTAAACGATCCTCGGCCATCTCCAGCATTTCTTCTGGCACATTGTAAGACATGCCCGGAATCATTTTCAGAAGTTTACGGAAGGGGCCCATCCCCTTCACGGCTTCAAACTGTTCATACATATCTGTTAGTGAGAACTTGCCGCTTAAGATTGCCTTCGCCTTCTTTTCTGGAACTTTGATCTCTGCTTCATGTACCTTCTCAAGTAGGGTTTCCAGGTCACCCATTCCCAGCAGTCTGCCAACGAAACGAGAAGGAATGAAAGATTCAATGTCTTGTATCTTTTCTCCTGTGCTGATGAATTTTATGGGTGCGCCTGTGGCTGCTACGGCTGAGAGAGCGCCTCCTCCTCTAGCTGATCCATCCAGTTTTGTTACGAGGATCGATCCTACTGGTGTTGCTTCATTGAAGGCTTTTGCCTGAACTATTGCTTGTTGACCGATCGTTCCATCAATTACTAACATGGTTTCGTCTGGTTCAAGTTTTTTCTCAAGCGTCTTCATCTCTTTGATCAATTTTTGCTCTTCTTTATGTCGACCAGCAGTGTCAATGATTATCAGGTCTCTATTGCTGAATTGTTTCAGACCTGCCAAGGCTAGCTTAACAGGGTTTTTCGCCTTCGGATCTCCATATAGAGGTATGTTTATTCTGTTTGCCAGTTGCTGGAGTTGTGCATAAGCTCCTGGACGGTAAGTGTCAGTACAGATCAAAGCGGGTTTCAATCCTCTTTTTTGAAAGTATCTCGCAAGTTTTGCGGCAGCTGTTGTTTTTCCAGATCCCTGAATGCCCACAAGCATTATTACCGTCTTTTTCTCAGGCTCTACTCTTATTGGAACTGGTTTTTCGCCGAGAAAGCGTGTTAGCTCTTCGTAAACGACTTTTACTACGTGTTCACGTCTCGAAATGCCTGGAGGAACGCTCTCTTTTAATGCTCTGTCTTCCATTCGCTTAGAAATGTTTAGTACAAGCTTAACGTTTACATCTGCTTGAAGTAGAGCCCTTTGTATGTTTCGCACAAGTTCCTTGACAGCAGCCTCATCAACAACTGATGCTTTGAAAATTTTTTTTAAAGCCTCGTGAAGTGAAGAGCCTAAACGTTCTAAAGCCATGGTTCCATCCACATTTCAAGTCGTTTACGCCCTTAAATACATATTCAATTTCTTGAGCTTAAATTTCCACAAGCTTTTTGCACTCTTGCGTTTCAGAAGTGCAAGGGGGATAAACTTGAGTGAAGAAGTCAAGATTATTGGCGTAAATGAAACGAAAAATACGGTTCTATGATTTCGGCATAACCTACTACAAATGCGAGTTCCGAACACTCCACTGCCAAACGCGCATCCCAGTGCCCAGACACACAGATAGAATGGAAGCTCACTTCAAAAAGGGAATTTTGGAGATCCATCTGCCTAGGAAACTTGAATATGAAATTCCAATAGAATAGACTAGAATCATCAGCACATGTCTTGAAACGTCTTCACAAATCAGATTGCTCTTTTTGAATCATCAGCTCTAAAGCACATTAGACGAATGACAAACAAATTTTAATAAAAAATATTAACAACAAGCCACGCTAACTTGAAGAACAAGTTTAGCAGGTGGAAAGTCATGACGGCGGAACGTATAATTCATTTTGCCATGTTCATCCTCCTATTGGTGGGTTTATGTGGAATAAGCTCTTGGGCAAGCTCTAGCTATCTAAGAGATAACCTAATGTTGGAAGTGGCAGGCACAGCGTTAATCTGGGGAATGATACTAGCGGTACTCTACTTAGGGTTTAAACAACTTGATTGGGATTGGTGGGATTAAACGTATTCTGCACAATCATTGAAAAGACAACTGTAGTGTCGGAAAGGGGCATCATAGTTTTTCCTTCGAACCTAACCCTATTCCAGCTGATATTTCCCTACACAATCGCCTCTTATCCTCCTGTTCAGGATTCTCCATGACTACCCAATTAGCACAATTCACCACTGACAGGAAGTGCTGGCGAACAATGTGTAGTGTTCTTGACATTTATCACCTATAATTATCATGTATGTTTTCAGGCGTCGAAAACCATTTCGCGCGCGCCTTTTCTCCGAGGACGCACAAACTTGATTTGAGCATAACTGGCAATTTTGCCGTGGTAAAAGGCCACTAGGGCTATTGAGTTTCGCAATTACTCAGCAACCACTTGATTCTTTCTCTTGTGTAAGGCGGCAACAACCAACGTACAACCTCATCCGAAAGAGACGATATAACTCGATAAGTTACTCTTCATCCGCTATTCGAAATCCTCTTAACAGGACAGTTCAAACATCTTCTAATCTTACACTGTCCAAAAGAGCAGCCTCCCAAGAAAGAATGCACACACGCACTAAGTGGTTTTCTCATGAATTTAGTCGATCATCATATCTTATTTGACCCTAACAATTTTTACTCTGCCCAATATCCGCCAATATTCAATCTCAACGCCTGAGACAAGTTTTGCCTTCAAATCTTCGTCTTGAGGAAAAGATGCATCCAAATACTCATAGGTCTCCAGATCCATTATTTGAACGCCCGAAGGCATCACTGAAAACACTTGTCCACTTCTCTTATCAATCATCGGCACTTCCACAT
>DAOVMU010000083.1 GCA_030630585.1 Candidatus Bathyarchaeota archaeon
ACATACATGTTTTGGTCATTAATGGGGGCAGTGGTGGGTTCTATGGCCCCAGAAGTCTCAAGGGGACGATGGATGTCTGTTTCACAAACAACGTGCATGCTTGCAACGATTCTTGCCCCATACCTTGGAGGCATGTTATACCAAGCTTCACCGTACACCCCTTTCATAGTCGCAGTTGCAGCAACTCCGCTGCTGTCCATTCTAGCCTTGTCGAAACTACTAAAGGAAGACTAGGTAAACGTCCGCAAACTGTTTATTTATTTTCTGAGGCTTTCATAATTCATAGGCTCATCATCATAGGATACAGAATATTGGCTATCTACTTGACGACATTGCATGCATGCTTATTCAGTATGGACTACCCCCTCCGGTATAGGGGGGCTATAGGGGGGTCTAATAAGAGAGAGACACGCCCAAACAACACAACAAACACAAAACCATACAGAAAACACAGCACATATAAACAACCACGCATTATATCGAACATTCCACGAGGAACCAACCGTGACAGAACAAACAACAACCACCATGCCCACATGCACATCATGCCACAGAATCATAGCCCCAACAACAGAAGCAACAAAATTCCCATGCCCAAACTGCGGAGAAATAATCATATGGCGCTGCTCAAAATGCCGAAAATTCGGAAGACCATACCGCTGCCCAAAATGCGGATTCACGGGACCTTAGGAGAAAATTCCTTTAGGCATTTGTTGCAGGCACCCCTGTGCATACATTAGATAAACTGCGCTTTGACTAGTGAGATAATTTTAAATGGTCTCTATCCTCTGTTTTCATTAGAGGCTTTATAATAGATGAATTTGCTAAATGCAAAGAACTGGATTTCAGTTTACAGCATGCAGCTCCGTAAAGCCGTTGAAAACAAGATGTTTCCACACTTTCTAGCTACATGTCAATGGGCATCACTGGTCATAACCCTAGCTTTCAACCTGAATACGTCGGTTGCCGTGACTGGAGCAATAGCAAACGGTGGACTCAAAGTAATCATGCTTTTCCATGTTTGGATGCTTTTGTTTGCAGCTGTTTTGTGCCTGATATTTTATAGAATAAGAAAAGAAGGAATTGCAGAGAGAAGCATTATCGGCATATCAATGATAACAATCTTGTTTTCAATTGTAAATATTTCTCTCCATTTCGTTAACGATTTCGTTTTGTTAATGAAAGCCACAGAAGTGGTTACGTGGTGTTTGTACAATACTATGTTTTCCGTGAGTATTTACAAAATCTCAACTGTGTTTCTATTACCAGTTCTAATGAGACCTAAGAAAATTGAGAAGGAAACACTTCGCACCAACAAGAAATCATGGGCACAGGGTTAAAAATGCGAAGAGCATCATCAGTACTGATTCTACTGATTCTACTTGTTTCCCTATTCCTTCTTTCCGTACTTTCTAACGTCCTAACGGGATACCCTGAATCTGCACGTCTACCAGAGACTGAGAAGGAACGGACAGGAAGAGAGACAGAAAAAGAACCATCCGTCCTCTTGTTTAAGGTTTCACCAGCTACCCCCCAACTATATTGGAGGGTTTGGAGCGCCGACTATTACACAGGGCGAAATTGGCTTAGAACAACGGATGAGAAAGTTCTAGAAGAGTTACCTCAGATTCAAGACACCAATGCAACCAGAGTCTTCACCGTAGAAATCAACAGTAGTCAACGAGAAATTTTTCTTCCATTAGCTTCAGCTAATTCGACCTCAGCAAACATATCTTTGGAGCAAACTGAGAATTTGGAGTTCTTCACGGATACTATTGGGAACGTCTATAAGGTTATAGAACATGGGGAAGCGGCAGAAGAACCGTTGGTTTATGAGGTTTCATGGCGTGACACTGAAGTAGACGACAGATTTATTTCGCTCAATAACATTCCAGAAGAGATCATAGACAAATATCTACAATTGCCAAACATACCCCTTGAAATTCGGAAATTAGCTAGAGACCTAGAAGACTCATCCTATAGTGTCCTTGATCAAATTCTTGCTGACGTTCAATTTTTACGAATCAATTTTGTATATGACGACCAACGTTCGAAGTATCTGTACGAACGCATCACACAAGGTTCCGATATTTCTTCTTACATAGAAAAGAGAAGAGGCGTTTGCATAGACGCGGCAACTGCGCTTGCTATCATCTTAAGAATACAAAGAATACCCGCAAGGATAAGTATTGGATATAAGCCGAAAGGAATGGAAGACGGCAAACTCTTATACTATACAACTGGAGCACATTCCGTAACAGAAGCCTATCTCCCCCCTTATGGTTGGATTCAATTTGATGCGACACCACCACTCGAAGAAAATCCCCTTGTAAAAGTGTCGCCTTTCAAAAAAGAATCCTCCCCTGGAAGCAAACTCTTCTATCAACTCGCAATCACAAATAGGCGCAACTTAACGGACAACTTCAAGATATTCGTGGACAGTAAGCAAAAATGGAACATTGAAGCTGCCCCCAAAAAACTAAGGGTCAAACCTATTCAAACCGTCGATGCCTTGCTCGAAGTTACCATACCGGATGATGTAAAAATTGGCGAAAAAGACGTGGTAACCGTAACTGTAGCTTCCCTGAAGAACCCACAGGTTGCATTTTCCATCTTGGTCATCACACAAGTCGAGAACGTTCTTCATACCTCCACAACAACAACGCTTAGAAATACAGATGAGGTTGCCACTCGAGGGGACACTTTCTGGATAAACGGAACAGTTCTTACATCCAGCGAAGAACAAGTCGATAACATGACCATTTTTATTTTCCTGACAAAAACCAGAAAAGCTGAAGGCATAATCATTGGAAAAGGATATTCCAAACAAGGGGATTTTCACATTGAAAGTACGGTACCGTATTTTGTGGAAATCGGAGACTACAAAGTGATTTGCATTTCTTTGGGAACAGCAGAATGCGCTCCATCCAACAGTGATTTTGTCATAAGAGCGCGTGCAACAACAAGAATAGAACTTGGCCCTGAAGAAGAATTCCTGTTAGGGTATGGAGCAATCCATGGCCAACTATTATGGGATAATGGAACAGGCTTTGCAGAAGCGCCCATTTCGCTTAAGACAACTTTTTTGACTACGTCATCAGAGGTTTGGGAATCGCAGAACCTAACATTCAGCGACGGTTCCTTTAGAATAGAGACCACGTTTGAGAACCCAGGGGTATATGAAGTGGAAGCGGTGTTTTCTGGAAATGAATATGTTTTGGGGAGTAATGCAACATGTGTCGTAGAATTGAAACGTGGGCTACCTACAATCCAGATTTTCGGTGAAGACATCGCTGTAAGGGGCGAAGTTTTCAACATCACCGGAACGATTCAATATGAAGACATAAGAGTATGGGGAGAACCAGTAACCATAGTTTATGGTAATCAATTGCTGGCGACTGTTGAAACCAGAGACAACGGCTCCTATACATGGTCTTTCCCTGTGGACTCCGAAGAAACACTTGGACCACACTACTTCACAGTAGCCCTTAAGAAAGGCGATATATCCGCAGTTCACAAAGTTGTAGTAAAATCAAGAGCCACATTAAATACAAAGGTTTCCGATGTAGCCGGAGGAATGTTTGTCTTATTCTCAGCATCCCTTTCTGATGACCATGATCAACCTATCCAAGGAGCAAAAGTTGTCATCGATGATTACGGCTTATCATGGAAAACCGATAATAACGGAAACTTAACATTCCTTCTGGATAACGTCAAGCTTTGGCCAGAAAACCCAGTGCTAACTGCAAGGTTTGAAGGCTCAGAGAAATACTTACCTGTCACGACTAAGAAACAAGTTCTTCTTCAACCAGAGATTAGCCTACCTTTCCTCATACCTTTAATTTCCCCAACTTTAGTCATCCTGACTTTCATGTACGCCAAGCATCATATAAGAAAGCGTCAAACGTCTCGACAAATCAGTGACATGAAAGTTGTAAAAGAGAGAGCAATTGTAGAGGAAGAACACATAATCGGGCCACAAAAAATGCAACCGCTTACGATTGCTCTCCCTGACATAAAAGCCCAGTTTCCCAATGTCTGGGGCGTCGGGGACAAGTTACGTATAGAAGTTGCCCTCGATAGGAGTCTTCTAGAGGAAATAGAGAAGAAGAAGGTTGAGGTTTCGATTGACGAAAAGAACGTTGCTTTTGTCAGACTTTCTCGACAAGGACGCACTGAACTTTCTCATGTGTTCGTTAAGAAGGGTGAACACAAGATGCGAGCGATCCTACGGAGAACATCTGGGCGTCGACCATGGAAAGCAGAAATAGAACTTCGCGTTGTTGACTACGGAGAGGAAATCATCAGGCTTTACAATGAATTCCTAGGAAAGCTGGGCAATTATGGTATCTATGCACGAAATGAAATGACAGCACGGGAAATACAGAGTCTCATTTTGAGGACAGACGACTTTGACCCAGAAGCTCTTCACAAAGTGACGACCTGCTTCGAAAAAGCTGAGTATAGCAACCATTTGACAACCAGAAAAGACTACGAAATCATGTATCTATCATTAAAGGAGCTGGACATCAATGTTGAGCAAACGGAGTAAACTTTTGGTTTTGGCATTCTCAGTTCTTTTCCTCATTATTCTTAAACATGTAATCGACCACAGCGTGGAAGCTCTCCATCAAGTTCTCCAACTAATCGCCTACGCGTCTCTACCTATTGCAGGCGGGTTGATTGCACTTAGCTCATGTTCCCTCCTTGGAACCTTCACGGAAGTGGAAAACTCGGCAACATGGCATGTACTAAGATGGGTTTCAGAAGACCCAGCAAGAAATTTCTTCATAGGGTTTTTCATAACAGCCTACTTGAATCTTATTAGGCCGCCTTTAACTGCCAATCTGCCTTTTCTTCCATACATAGAATGGGTTATGATAGCATTAGCAGTTTATGTAGTGTACGACATGACGAGACTCTCTACAAAAGAATTCTATGTCGGCTCTGAAAGCCTAGATTGGAAAAGGCATGTGCAAGAGGTGAGGCGTGAGACTGGACGTGACTTAGTACGCTTGACGTCCGTTATGGAACGGTTCGTTGACCATGGAGTGAAAGAGCCATTGCTGGTTTACTTGGCGTTACACCTGCAAAGGTTAGGAGCGACTGAAGAAAGAATCCTCAAGACATTAAGCTCACTAACAGATTATCAGAAAAATGCAGGAAGATACAAATTGTTTTTCTTGGTTTTTCCTTGGACAAAAAGGAAATTCGCCATGAGGAACAAGGAAACTAGAGAGGTTCTATTAAACAATCTCCTTGAGAAAATTGATAGGTTGTGATCAGAATGAATTTGGAAAAAGCAAGAGCTGCCTGTGATACCATAGTGGGACAGATACGTAGCCTGTACGTTGGAGATGAGCTACTAATCAAAAAGCTACTCGCGGCAACACTGGCCAATGGACACGTTCTATTTGAAGACAATCCCGGACTCGGTAAGACATTGTTAGCAAAAACGCTGGCTTTTTCAATTGACTGCAACTTTTCTCGAGTTCAATGCACTCCGGATCTCTTGCCAGCAGATATCCTTGGAACCAAAGTCTGGAGACCAAAAGACGGATCTTTCGAGTTGTTCAAAGGTCCAGTTTTCACCAATGTATTGCTAATAGACGAGATAAATAGGTCGCCGCCCAAGACACAATCTGCTGTTTTGGAGGTTATGGAAGAGAGACAAGTAACCATTGAAGGGGAAACCTACAGGTGCGAAGAACCGTTCTTTGTATTGGCAACGCAGAATCCGATAGAGTATGAGGGCACATACCCTCTACCTGAAGCCCAAATAGATCGCTTTATGATGAAACTTTCCACTGGATACCCAAGAACTCTAGACGAAGAGAAGCTCATTGTCAAAAGACGCATAAAATGGAAGAAAGACGACCCAACAAGGGATTTGAAGCCAGTTATATCCGCAGAAGATTTCAGTTCTTTGCAAAGAGCAGTGGAAAATGACGTTTACATAGATGAAGTTGTTATCAAATACATAGCAGAAATTGTCAGAAAGACAAGAGAACATCCACAAGTAGAAGTAGGATCAAGCCCGAGGGGAAGCCTTGCGCTACTTAAGGCTTCTAGAGCCATAGCACTTGTAGGAGGAAGAGACTTCGTCACGCCTGATGACATCAAGACTCTCGCCGTTGATGCCCTTGCCCACAGACTGATACTAAAAGTAGAGGACGTAATGAAACGAGTAGACGAACGGAAAATAGTCAAAGAAGCCCTCGACACAGTAAGTGTGCCAAAGGATTACCATCCAAGGTGAGACTTCTTGACCTTGATCGCAAAGGAAACCAATCTGCTCCTGACAGGGTTCACCATAATCTTCTTCTCTGGTTTCCTTCTTGCCAACTCCATATTAATCTGCGCTTCATTCATTCCACTTTTCATATATTTCATGAGAGCTTTCATTGCTCCTCCGGAAGTGAAAATCAAAAAAACTGGTCTGCCGAGTTCTGCAAGGCTCGACGAAACAATAGAGGTGAAAATAGCCGGCGAGATAACCGGCGGTCCTGGTGCAGTTGTCATCTGTGATGAGGTCCCAGAGCCTTTTCAACTCGTTGAAGGCAACAACTTCAAAATAGTCTCTAAGGGATTCAAGGATAAAGCATTCAGTTTTTCCTATAAGATTCAATGCACCAAATGTGGCACCTACAGGCTTGGGGTAGGTTGGGAAACGAGACATATTGTTGGATTAACTCGAACTCATGTCTCAATTGAGGAGACTG
>DAOVMU010000125.1 GCA_030630585.1 Candidatus Bathyarchaeota archaeon
AAGAACCAGAAACACTACGCCTAAAATCAGAAAGGTGTTCGCTAGACCCAGCATGGAAACCATAGCAGCGACTGCTGGCGCTGTGATTAAAGCAGATAGTCCGAAACCCATCACAGTTAATCCTAATGATAACCCCCTCCTATCAGGGAACCATCTGCCAACAACGGCTATCGGGGGATTATATGCGTAACCACATCCTATGCCCGCAATGAGCCCAAATGTTATACTAGTAATCCAGAGTGACGACCTTGGAAATATCGCTATGCTGTAGGACAGAAGATATCCGACACCAAGGAGACCTGCACCTATGAGTGCAGGTCGTCTCGGCCCTACTTTTCCTATCATTTTACCTGAAAAAGCAAAACTAATACCAAATGCCAGAAGGAAAATGCTAAAGGGGATAACCGATTCTGCCGCCGTTAGATTATATGGTTCTTCGTGCAATGGAGGTCTAAAAACACTCCATGCATATATCGTGCCTAAACACAAATTTATAACCAGTCCAGCAATAATAAAAGTCCATCCGCTTGATTTGTTTGTTCCCATTTTAGGATCCCATCTCATGCTTATTATAAATGGTAAGCGTGTGAGTAACTATGTATATTTGATTTTCTGCCACTAAGAAAGTTACATCCCCACGCGTGGAAGATAAACGCCCGCGTTATTACCAGAAGGATTACCTTGAAAATTTTTTTAGCTTGAACGCAAAAGACTATAAATACTACTAGAGGCAAAACTCCAGAAACTACTAAACCTAGAAGATTCTCTGTATTCCGTTCTTGAAAACAGAATGATACAAAAAAATTTCTATGACACCAAGAAACACACCTAAAAGAGTGCCAATGTACAAGGAGGCAAGAGACCGCTTTTCCAGAATAGCTCGGCTTTTCACTTAGAGGCCATCAAATAACGGGATGCACATGATATCACATGGAAGCAAGTGGTATTGTGGGAAGCAAGAAATCAATATGCCTATACTTGAACAAGGAAATGGTGGACACCGCCAGGAGGATGGGCCTGAACGTGTCGAAGGTGTCCGAGAACGCCCTCGCTGAAGCAATAGAAAGGCTGAAGGAACCCAAACCACAAAAAGAGCCCCAACACCCGGCTGATTCTGAGGGCCGGGGCCGGGATTTGAACCCGGGCGCTAGGCTCCACAGGCCTATAGGCTACCAGGCTACCTCACCCCGGCCACTATTTCGTTGACCTCGGTTACTTTTTATGATAGCCTTGTTCATTTACGTTTCCTTAGGTATATTAAACCGTCTTTTTGACATACATATTCGAATCCGACTTCCAGCAATGTTTTAACCTCTTCAGGTTTCTCAGCAACTTTCACTGTGAATTCATCGTTGTATGGTTCAAATAATGTATGTTCAATGTTTATGTATAATTCTGTGCTTCTCAGCTCTTTGTGACCCAGAAATTGTTTAACGTAATATGGGTCTTTTGTTTGATGATAAAGCATGGTTGCTTTCCAATGTCTGAAGGTGTGAAAGCTTATGCGTAGTAATCTTGGGTTTTGAAGTTTAGCAGCTAAATGCATGCATGCAGCCCCAAAGCCGTCTAAGCAGCTTATTTTCTTCCTCTGGAGGTGTATCGCCATAAATCGTACAAGGCTCGTATATTTTGGATAGGACATGCTTTGCTATGACCTCTCCTAATTCACCAATAAGATTACGCATACTTTTGATTTCGATAGAAACCCAGTTTTCATTTTCCATGTTCTCAATCCTCAATAAACAGAAAAGGTGATCTTGATTATTTTAACCTTACAAATTTTCAGAGCGGGAACGCGCGCGCAGGTACCATGCTATAACACACCCTACGGCTCCAACCGCCACATCTATCATCCCGTCGATGTTAGTTAGGGTTATCGGCAAACTGAAGAACGGGTCAGGTTTAGACCCAAATAGAGGGAAGACGAATAGCTCACTCAACTCCCACAACACTCCTCCGATCAGAAGAAATCCCAACAATCTAATCAGCAAATCTACTCGCCGTGAATCCTTCTGCCCAAATTTCTTGGCTGGTAACTCATCTAGAGCCATCAAGGTGGCGGTCTTGCTCACGATTTCGGACAAAACAAAACCAAAGAGAAAATGCTCAAGTATATCGAGCTCCGACACAATCGGGTGCAATCCGCAAGGCAATAAGAAATCCAGGAAAACAACGCCCAACAACAAAAAACCCACTGAAATCAGTCTCTTATCCAACAAAGTCGCTCTGATTATTTTCCACATTTTCTTGTCCACATCTTACAGAATTCAACTAGAGGGCATTCTATGAGAAAAGCTTTGTTGCTGCAAAAAAGCAAGAGAAAATAGTAAATCTTCATATTAGAGGTGCAGACAAATGACCATAATCAAATAGATCGACGAGCGCGCCCGCGAACATGCATGTATACAAGCACAAAGCCATTTCGAGAAGCCTTATAAGTTTCATGTCACGCAGATCAGCCTAGATTCGATTAATAAAAAATCTTAGAGGTAGATATATGCGGTTAAGACGCTTAGTGGGCAGAGTGGAGAAAATAATTGGAGACCCTAAATACGAGGAACTCAGAGGATTATGGAATGATTTCTATGCACTTGAAGAGACAAACAGGATACCGATAAAGATTACTTTCACCATGGCGTTTTTCGCTAAGAATCTAAATATCAACTTGATTGAACATTACCAAAAACCTGAAAAATACGTTGAAGATTCCCTGAAAATACTGCTTTTTCAGCATAAAGAAGTTCTTGATGATAGAGTTAAAGGAGGAATAGTAATCAATTTCGGAGAAGTTCTTGAATCCAGTTTGTTCGGCTCAGAACCCGTCTTCAACTCTCACAGGGATCCATTGCTAGGAGAACCCATCGTCAAAACAGAGGAGGATGTTGAGCACCTCAATTATCCAGACTTCTACGAAAGTGGTCTCATGCCAAAAATTCTTGAGGTATATGAGACAGCTGAGAAAATGGTGAAGACAAGAATTCCAGTCTTCTTTGAACGGTGGGATAGAAGCCCGTGGGGGGTGGCGGTACATTTAAGGGGTTTGATTGAGCTTTTGAAGGATACTTTTCGAAACCCAAATTTTGTTCACAAGCTTTTAAACTTTATTACAGAGTCTAGAATGAGGTGGGAAAGAGAGAAAGAAAAATTTCTTGGAACAAGAACTGAAAGCGCCTCTCTATACAACGATGAGGTTGATGCACAGGTAATTGCACCTGAAACATACGAAATTTTCGCTCATCCATATGAGAAGGAGCTTGCAGATTTCTACTCAAGAGGAGTCTTCTACTTCCACAGCTGCGGAGATATTACACCTTTCCTAGATATTATTGCAACTCTGCGAGGCTTAAGAAGACTCCATATAAGTCCTGCTACCGATTTTGAGACGGCTGTATCTAAGTTAGGAAGAAAATTTGTGTTCCAGAAGCGAATGCATCCTGTGAGCGACGTAGAATTATGCGACGCAGAAACCATGGGGTCAAAAATTGAAGAGATTCTAAAAGTGGGAAGAGGTACCTCCCTGGAATTAGATCCAGGCCCGATACAAGATGCATCCCTTGAGAAGATGAAAACATGGATAAACGTAGCCAGAAAAACGACAAAATCATACATGGATACCGTATCACGCTAGCTTGCTAGTATCCCTCTATTCTCCTTTCATCCATCCATGGCATATGCGGACGCCTTCAACGGCGTCCTTTGCAGCTGCATCCGCGCGTATCTTATCAGCGTATCCGCTGGTTATTGCAGCGCCGCCTATGAGCACTTTGACTTTATCCCTTAAGCCCGCTTCCTCGATTTCTCTTATTATGTTTTCCATTTCCTTCATAGTTGACGTGAGCAACGCCGACATTGCAACGATGTGTGGACAATGTTCGCGAATCGCTTCCACAAACTGTTTAGCGGACACGTCTACGCCAAGATCAATAACATCGAAGTTTGCAGCTTTTACAAGAGTGACAAAAACGTTCTTACCTATATCATGCAGGTCGCCTCTAACAGTTCCTATCACAATTCTGCCAGTAGACTTTATGTTATCAGCTTTCAAATGATGCTCGAGAACAGCCATCCCTTCCTTCATAGCTTCCCCCGCCATAACTAGCTCTACGAGGAAGTACTCTCCATCCTCGTATTTCTGACCAACTATCTCCATTCCCTTAGCCATTCCATCAATAATCGCCTTGTTTGCAGGTATCCCTGCTCCTAAGGCTTCTTCGCAGACTTTTTTGACGACTTCTACATCAAAGTTGATGATAGCATCCTTCAGCTTCCTCAAGATTTCCTCCTTACCCACCATCAACATGCACGCTTCATTTTTTTAGATACCTTGAAACCATCTTAATCGTTCATCCATAGCTATGTTCTGAACACGCGCTTTTAATTAAACCTCTGTGAGACGAAATACAATGCTTTCATGAACTTTTGGTTGAAATCTGGGTCGGCTCCAAGTTCTAAGTAACGCACTTTCTTCAATATTAGCTCCATTTCTTCCATCATG
>DAOVMU010000077.1 GCA_030630585.1 Candidatus Bathyarchaeota archaeon
ATTGTGAAGAGGGTTGCGTACTTCTGTGAGGATGCGCTGATTACTTTGTATATGTTTTCAGTTGTTGGGATTAGAGGGATTTTTCTCTCGTATCTGTATCTTGGTTTCTCGAATGTGAGGTCGTTTGTCTTGCAGAAGTTTTGGTAACAGTCGATTAGTTTTGTTTTGGTTGCGTTGCATACGTTGTGGTTTGCTATAAATGCTAGTACTTCTTTAGGATTCATTAGGTCTGTGTTTCTGCCTAATTGGTTAAGTTTCTGTGAAGTTGTGTATAATGTGTTTTCAGATAGTCCTCTGCGTTTCATTTCTAACAGAGTATTTATTATTCTGTCTTCATGTTTTATTCCCTGTGTATGGGCCCGTGGTCTAGTCACCATGTCTGAGGGGGGCATCCTAGCCTCAGAATGGCTAGTCTGGATTAGGACGCTGGCCTGCGGAGCCGGAGATCCTGGGTTCAAATCCCAGCGGGCCCGCTCTAAACGAACTGAAAACCTTTGCTCCCCCAAATCGCGCAGCTAACGTCTACGTACTCTATTCACGAACCAGAACTCAAGATCCACTTTTCGGTTAGAGCTCGAAGCCCTCCAGCAGTTTATCTATATCTTTCCCCATGTTTTCACCTGAATAACCACCTTCCAAAACGAAGAATGTATGCTTGTTTAATGATGCTATTCTTTTTCCTATTTCTCTGAAACCTTTCTCGGTTAAACCAAGAGAGGCTAAGTCTCCTGCATGAGAGTCAAATCCAGCAGAAACAGCAACAACCTCAACATTGTCCACGTCAACTCTGCTTAAGGCTTGATCAAGAGTCTTCAAATACACGTCATCTCCACAATTAGCTCTTAGTGGATAGTTTAAGCAATTAGTCTCAGAACTGTAGCCTGTGCCAGGATAATGCGGAAACCTATGCAACCCAACATATGTCACGTTTTCGTCTCCTAAGAAAATCTCTTGAGTTCCATTGCCATGATGACCATCTATATCCAAAATCAAAGCTGGCTTGTTTACAATTTTTATAGCTATTGCTATGTTATTTAGATAGCAGAATCCCCTAGTTCTCACCCCTAAGGCGAAGCCGCTTCTTCCAGCGTGATGACCTGGAGGCCTCATCAAAGAAAATCCTCCAACTTTTGCTGCCAAAACAGCTCCTCCAACCGCAAGCCTCGCATACTCATAAATATTTTCGTAGGCCGGAGTGTCAGCATCCACGATCAACCCTTCTTCAAGCCTTTGAACATAATCAGCATCGTGCACTCTGAGAATATCCTCTTCAGCAACGGGTTCAGGCGCCAAGAACTCGTAACCCTTCTCCTTAAGAATATCATGAGCCCTTCTAACTCTTTCAGGTCCTTCTATATGCCAAGACCCATACTCCAAGCATTTCTCTGAGAAAACGATCTTCGTCTTCACAACGATTCCCCAAACCCCATATCAAGAAAGAAATATAGCCCTTTTGCCTCTGCTACGTATTCTTAAACTAAAATATGACGTTATCCCTAAAAGGTCTAAACAACTCACCAAAAAGGAGAAAACGTTAATGATCTCGGAGAATCCTTTCGCCGAGTTCCGTTTGGAATGCCAAAACAGTTTAGGAGACGCCCTCCAAAAGCTTTTTCCTGAAATCCAAATCGCACGCTTGGCCTTAGAGAAACCACCCAATCCAGAGTTCGGTCAGCTAGCTTCCTCACTGTGCTTCGAGCTTGCCAAACAAGTGAGCGAAAAGCCCCCTGCTCTAGCTAAACGCTTGATCGAAACATTAGACAGGTCGAAGTTTTCCTTGATCGAGCGTGTAGTTGCTGCTGGAAAAGGCTACGTAAACTTTCATGCAAACCTTGCATTGTTTTCAGCTTTAACTATCGATTCGGTTAGACATTTCGATACGGAATATGGCTTCATCAAAACCGCTAAGTCCTTGAAAATAATTGTTGAGCACACAAGTGTAAACCCACTTCATCCAATACACATCGGACAGGCCAGAAACCCTATGCTTGGAGACGCCATAGCCAGACTGCTAAAATCGAGAGGCCACAACGTCTACCGCCACTATTACGTGGATGATGTAGGTCGCCAATCAGCAGTGTTAGCCTATGGATATGAAAAACTGGGTAAACCGAAACCAGAAGGAAAACCAGATCACTTCATGGGCAAAATATACACAATCACAAGCTGTCTTGTTGAAATTAACCGTTTGAAAAAGGATCTTGAACGTGCAAAAACAGCTTCGTCAACTGAGGAAATTACTGAAATTAACAGAGAACTAGATGATTTGATGTCTGCGGTTTCTGAGCTAAACGTGAGATTTCCAGAGCTTTTCGAGGAGCTTCTGGAGAAAATACGTGGGGACAAAGACCCTGAGAACGCGGTTAATGAGTTAAACAGAGGTTACGAAGCTGGAGATGAGAAGGCTAAACAAATCATAAGGAAGGTCAGTGAACTGTGCCTACAAGGTTTTAGGAATACGCTAAGCCGTGCAGAAGTTTTCTATGATTCATGGGATTGGGAAAGCGAACTGATGTGGAGCAGCCAAGTGCGAAAGGCTCTTGACAAATTGAAGAGGACAGCATACGTTTTTCCAATAGGCGGCGTTCTGGAATTTAACGCTGAAAAAGTAGCTCAAGAATTTGGCTTAAAGAAAAAGCTTGGTTTGAGGGAATCTTACGAGGTTCCATCCCTAACGCTTGTGCGTTCTGACGGCACTACACTTTATCCCACGCGAGACATTGCCTACGCTTTGTGGAAGTTTGAAAAGGCTGAAAAAGTCATTAATGTTATTGGGATGGAGCAAAAGCTACCTCAATTACAATTGAAAATAGCCCTGCACGCTTTGGGCTACGATAACTACGCAGACAACCTGATTCACTTCGCTTACAACCTTGTAAGTCTTCCAGGTCACAAAATGTCAAGCCGAACGGGCCGCTACATAACATTCGACGAAGTAATGGACGAAGCAGTAAAACGAGCATACGAAGAAGTTTCGAAGCGGTCCCCACAACTACCTGAAGAAGAAAAACACAAAATAGCAGACTTCGTCGGCATGGGTGCAGTACGATACGCCCTCGTAGAAGTTGACCCTTCCAAACCCGTCGTGTTCACGTGGGACAGAGTGCTGAATTTCGAGACAAACAGCGCACCATACATTCAATACTCTCATGCAAGAGCCTGCAGCATCCTAAGAAAAGCCGCAAGAGAACCAGAAAAACCAGCATTCAACCTGTTAAAGGAAAAAATAGAGCGTGAAATAATCATGACCTTGGCAAGTTTCCCAGACACTTTCGTTGAAGCCGCAGAACTCCTTAAGCCCAACCTAATTGCTGACTTCGCCAACGCATTAGCAGACAAATTCAACACTTTTTACAACGCCGTACCAGTCATAAAAGCCAAACCACAAGAACTCAGTGACGCAAGACTCGCACTAGTTGACGCCGTAAAAATGGTGCTGAGAAACACGCTGAACCTAATTGGTATAGTGGCACCTGAAAGAATGTAAAAAAATCTACGATGCACCTTCGATCATTGCAACTGCTGTGCTCGTTCCAATTCTGTTCGCTCCAGCCTCAATCATAGCCACTGCATCAGCATATGTTCTGATGCCACCTGCTGCCTTAACACCAAGATCATCCCCCACAGTCTGCCGCATCAATCTAACATCCTCAACCGTCGCTCCTTTCCCAAAGAACCCAGTACAAGTTTTCACAAAATCTGCGCCAGCCTCTCTAACAAGCCTGCAAGCAACTATTTTCTCTTCATTTGTCAAGCATGCCGTCTCAATAATAACCTTGACAATAATCTCCTTTGACAACCGTTTAACATCAACAATAGCAGCAATGTCTCCTCTTACAACTTTGTAATCTCTCGACTTCAACGCACTCAAGTTGATAACCATATCCAGTTCCTCCGCTCCTTTTTCCACGGCTTTAACAGCCTCCAAAGCCTTTATCTCTGTCAACGTGGTCCCGAAAGGAAAGCCTATTGTCGAGCAAACCTTAACGTTTGAGCCCTTCAAAAGCGTTGTAGCCAATTCAACATAAACCATATTGACACACACACATCCAAAACCATACTCTACAGCGTCTTTACACAATCTTTCAATATCGCTTTTGGTTGCTGTAGCCCTAACACTCGTAGAATCTGTTATTCTCTTTAACTCTTCCCTTGAAACAGCCATTTCACATCTCAACGCTTACACTGAACCGTCCAGTCTTATTATCCATTTCTGCAAAAGAGTTAAAGACAGTCATCCAGTTGTCTTAATAGATTTCTGATTCTCTGACTATCTCGGATGTTTGGCTGCCTTAATGACTAGTGCTGAAGGGGAAGTTTCCCCATATTTCCTGATCATGTCAACGGCTGCAATGTATTCCTCTTGAGCTTTTTCCATTTGTTCCTTGTTCAGACGGGATGTATCAAGATAAAATATTGGAGGCGTCGCGCTTAAATCGTAATCAAAGACTTCAACATTAATCTCTTTTAGTCCAGTGTCCGAGAACATTTCAAGAAGTTCTTCTTGTGAGAAATAGTAAATATCGCCTGAACTATAGTTGCATTTGCATCTATACATGGCTAGATGGGCTTCCTGAGCCTTATTTCTTGCAATCGGGATGCTTTCAACTATTATCATCTCTCCATCTTTAGACAAAACACGATTCATTTCACTCAAGACATTTCGTATGACTTGCTTATTCCTGAAATTCCTAATACAATGAATAGCTACAGCCTTATCGATAGAATAGCTTTTTAATGGAATAAACTGCGCATCAGCCTTCAAACCCTGAATTCTATGCGTTAATTCCACTTCAGAAACGGATTCCTTAAAATTTTTCCACCAGCCATGGCGGCTCATTCCATTCATACCGTCTAAGCCAATGATCCTTCGTGAGCATCCTGCTGCAGCAACTGTAAAATATCCTCTTCCACAACCAACATCCAGTACCATGTCATCCATCTCCAGTCCAATGTCTCTGGCTAAAGCTGTTCTCTCCATGCCTATGTCGGATCCTGAATAAACGTCCCACCAAGAGACATCGAATTCTCTAAAAAGTTGTTTGAGTATTCTTCCACACTTCTCATAGACCCTTCTAAATTCTTCCTGCGGTTTTCCGTATAACGCAAGGAATCCTGAAAAGTCATCCAGTTCGACAGCGAATCTTTTGGCAAGTCTTGGAATCGCTTGTAGCCCCAAGAGTTGTAAATTGATTCCCATTTCATCGTCGCACTGAATTATTAAGAGGCTTTTATACATTAATAGCTGTGCACAAATGCTGACTCCAGCAAGTTGCTACACAAGAGGTGGCATGCATGAGAGAAGTCTCTTGGAAACGTTTTGGCTATCACGTGGTATATGACGTTGACATTTACGCTGCTATTGATTTTGCAAGTAGACATGGCTTTGGCTATATTGTTCCAGATTTAGTGATCCCGCGTTTCTTTCCTGAGCGTTTCAGCAAACATGAAAGGCGGCGCATTCGGGAATTTGCCGAGTCAAAAAATGTCTCCATTTCGTTTCATGGTCCATCTAACTACCTGAACATCGGAAGTCTATATCCAGAGGTTAGAAAGGCTGTGCTTGAAAGAATGAAGCTATCTTTAGATTTTGCTCGTGACTTTGGGGCAGAAAGATTTACTATTCACATTGATCCTGCATTCGATTTTGTTTTCGCTGGAAGGAAAGGTACATACCTGCACGATCATTGGACAATCTACAAGGATGTCCTAAAACAAAGCCTGCTTGAACTCGCTGAATATTCCCGAGGAGATATCTTTGTCTGTGTTGAAAACGATCGGTTTAGCAGAATGGCCATGGAAGTCTTAGAAGAACTTTTGCCAACGGGAAAACTCTTTCTGACATGGGATATACCAAAGAACCATGCAGTCACTGGAGAACCGCTTGTTGAAGTGGAGAATTTTCTTATGCACCACTTAGAGAAAGTCAAGGAATGCCATCTTCACGGCCAAAAGCCAGGAAAACATTCACATGACATTGTAGGAGTGGGAAAAATCGATTTCTGTCACTATCTGAAAATGCTGGTGCCTCGAGACGTTTACTTCACCCTTGAAATTCGTCCCAGAGAAAATGCGTTGAAAAGTCTGAAAATACTGAAAGATATGCTTGGGAATCTTAGCTGGATAATTTCTGCTTCTACCTAACTTTTGATGCTGTAAACACTCAGCAGACCAAATACATTGCAGGTCCCCCCCCCCCAAAAAAAAAGCGAAAACACAAAATTGGGCGGTGGGCCTCAAAGGGATCAGTGTCTGAAAGGGTGTCAACCCACTGTCGACGTTTTCAAGAATTTCTATGGTTTTACGTGTCGCGTCTGATCGGAATGGCGGTGTCTAAGTCGAATTGGTTAACATTCCATTCTAGTGTATTCTATTCTCTACTTGCAAGTATAACAATGTAATCGGCTGTGTCAGCACACATGTCCGCCGCATGTTCAATAAATTCAACCAAGTGATCAAATATTATCATGTCACCACAATTCATCTGCTCTGCATATTTAACGAATAGAGATTTGGTTTCAAGGTATTTTTCGTCAATTTCACCTTCGATTTGCTCAACTTTTTTGGCTCCTTTTATGGCTGCTGCTGAGTTTACGGTGATTTTTTCAATGCTGCCGCGAAGGGTATTGGCACATTCCACAAGTATAGAAACTGTGTTATAGATTTTTTCCCACAGTTCTTTTGGGATTTCGGAATCTAGAAGCATTTTCACGCATCTTGCTGCATCCTTTACATGGTCTGCAAGTGTATCAAGGCGATTCACAATGTGCATCAAGTCTTCGCGGTATTCTGCAAACAAGGCTGCGCCCTTCGATAATTCCTTAAAAACCTCTGTTCGTAGTTTATCCACCTCTTTTTCCACTTTCAAAAGGTTCGAAATATGTCGTATTGCTTCTTTTTTCTTTGCTTCCGAAAGGCTCTGCATTGCATGGTGAAGCAAGGTAA
>DAOVMU010000028.1 GCA_030630585.1 Candidatus Bathyarchaeota archaeon
ACAGAAACCACAGGTAGTATCCAGCGGTGATTGCTGTACTAATTATAGCGATTGTGGTTATGAGAATCTTTCCAGAGAAGATTCCCCCTGAGAAAATCATCCATTCGCTCCAGAAACCGTTTAGAGGAGGAGTTCCCGCCAGAGATAAGGCACCTATCAAAGATGCGGCACAAATTATTGGCATCTTATCGGCTAAACCTCCGAGCTTTTTGATGTTGCGTATTCCCGTTTGATACATGATCGCACCTGCGCACATGAAGAGAAGGCTTTTACAAACAGCATGGTTCACTATGTGAAAGAGGGCTCCTGTTGCTCCCATAGTTGAGTACACTGCCAATCCAAAGAAAATGTAGCCCATCTGGCTGATACTGGAGTATGCTAACAGCCTTTTGATGTCCGTTTGAGCAAGAGCCATAAGTCCACCATAAATCATGGTGACGACACCGAGGATTGCCAAAGTATCTGACGTCTGCACTACTGTTTGACCAAACCCGGAGAGAAGAATCCTTGCGAAGCCGTATGCCCCACACTTAATCATGACGCCGGAAAGCATAACGCTTATCGGAGTTGGGGCTTCAGCATGTGCATCAGGTAACCATGTATGCACTGGAAATATTGCCATTTTCACGCAAAATCCAATTAGTAACAGGACAAACACTGTAAGTATGCTGCTTTGAGGGATATCGGCTGAGAGTTGTGGCAATTCGGCGAAGTCAAAGGTGCCCGTGAATACGTAGATTGACAGTATTCCCATAAGCATGAAAAGCGCCCCGACGTGTGTGAATATGAAGTATTTGAATGCGATAGCTAACCGTTTTTTAGAGACACCCCATGACGCTATCAAGAAATAGGATGGTATCAACATCAACTCCCAGAAAAGATAAAATTGTATAAGGTTTGCGGAAAGTATTACGCCAATCATGCCAGCCATGAAAAGCAATAGGTTCGCGTAGTAGCCGGGTTGCCCACGCTTATCCTCCATGTACTTGATGGAGTAGAAGCATGAAAGAGTGCCTACAACTGCAACGGCCAATGCGATAGAAAAGCTGACTGTGTCAACCATAAAGCCCAGTCTGAGGCTCATCGACGGTGCTTGAATCCAAGCATAGGTATCATGTATGGATGCCTGTCCAATGATGTCTGGTACCATGGAAAGAATCATGCAAAGGGGCAGCGATGCCGCTGCACTCGCTATCCATCCGACATACTTTTCAGCATACTTTCCAAAAATGTAGATGAAAAATGCTGAAATTATTGGAAGAATGATTGCCAATAATGAAGCATGAAGGATCAAGCCAATTTCCTCCTAGGGAATGACTCCTCCAAATAGAAGCAGTAGAATTATTAAGATTATGGCTCCGACAAAAGCTGTTAGCATGTTGTAGGATAACACTCCTGTATGCGTTTTTCTGACTCGTCGAGCAAATGATGTGACACGGTGAGCTAGAAAATAATTTAACGCGTCGATGCCTCTAAGCTCCAAATATTTATACATAACACTGGATACCCTTCTAAAAAAGCCTGCGACACCATAGTTAAATCTGTCAATATTACGCTCTAAGTACGTATTTACGAGTTTAGATGACTTTCTAAAAGATGATGCAACCATGTAGTTCAGTGAGTCAATGTTGCGGTCTAAACGTTTATACACGATGTTGGAAAACGCCTTGATTCCATCTGCAACCTTGTAGTAAAGTGCGTTGATGTAGCATCGTTTCCACAGAAAATTGTAAACTTTCCTTAAGAATCGGTGTTCCTCAATTAATTTAACCGGGTCAACTCGGCGTGCTATATATAGCTGGTATGCGGGATAGCCTCCAACTGCTACTGCTACACATGTTAAAACTGTGCTTATGGAGGGAACAATGTACATCAGAACGTCGACAATATTGCTGAAAGTTAGTGTCTCCAAGAGAGGTAGGAAAAACTTGTTGAAGCTCGGGATTAAAAGAAGTGCTAGAAAATCTAAGAATGCAGTTATTACAAGAGTCGCAACAAGTGAAATTCGCATTAAAGATGGAGACCTTCTGATAACCTTCTCCTCCGATCCGTAACTCTCCTTTCTGAAGACAAGTCCCATCATTCTGAGCCCGTAAAAGGCAGTTATTCCAGCTCCTACTATTAACAAAGCAAAAATTACGTAGCCTGATATCATCAGCATGAATTGTCCTTTTGCGGCAGAGGCTAGCATAAAATCCCAGGCAACCGTTTGAATCCAGTTCGTACACCAAAAGCCACTTAGCGGCGGTATACCAGCTAGAGCAAGAGCTCCCACTTCCATACTTCTGTGCGCGATCCGACTCTTGAACCCTCCCATATGGTGTAAATTGTCTGAGCCAACTCCATAGGAAATGTACGCTGCAGTGAGGAAAAGCAGCGCTGAGACGAAGGCATCTACCATAAGAAGGAAGGTGCCAGCTAAATATCCCCAGCTCATGTCAGTCATTAATCCTGCCAAACCGAAAGCTGCCATCATGTATCCAATCAGGCTTGAGATACCGTATGAAAGAACTTTGAATATGTTAACTTGAACTGTTGCTATGAGAGCGCTAATCACAGCCGTGAGCACACCTACAAACGTCATGACTAAAAAGAAGTTAATCATGCCACTGTATCCCATGAGGGAAGCTTCATGGAAAATTGGAAGAACTCTAGCCATAAGAAAAGGACCAGCTAAACATTCAGTTAAAGCGTTAAAAGAGGATGGTGAAGCAGCTAGTGCATCCGGAAGCCATTCTTGAAATGGAAATTGAGCTGATTTTCCTACAGCTCCACCAAAGAACATGAGGGCTGTAATAAAAAGCAAGCCAGCCCTTGATAATTCTCCCATCCACTTGTTGTCTTGGGAAAGTTCCATAATGTTAAGAGTGCCAGAATAGGCGTATATTATTAAAATAGACGCGAGCAAGAGCACGTCTGCAATGTGGAGAATGAGAAAAGTTTTCAAGCCCATATGCGCTTTTTTGGGGTCTTTGTACCAAAAAGCTGCAAGGCCGGTGCAACATACTCCAACTATTTCCCAACCGATGAACATGAAAAGGAGATTATCTGCCATCACTATCACTACGTATCCGCCAATGAAAAGCTGTATGAGAAACCAGAATCTAGCCAAACTTTGCTCTTCTCGCATGTACGCAACGGAGAAAACTGTAACTAAAAATCCTATACAAGTAATTACTCTAGCCATAAGCACACTTAAGGGATCAATGTACACGCCAAATTGAATGATGCTGTTAGAAAGCCATGGAACCGTTAAATCGCGCTGGACTGCCCCGAAATAGACGTCCGGAATCATCGAAAAAGAGAAGAGAGCACTCATTCCGATGGAAAACACAGCTAAATAACTGCTGAATTTTCGACGGATTGCACCAACTAACGGTGTGACTACGGTGCCGATAATTGGGATGAGCCAGCAAAGCCATGATGCATACGGAAGCAACAAACTTCTCCTCCAAAGTTCCATTGGAATATAGATTCTCGAATTTAATAGCTTAAGTGTTCGTCTCAATAAAAAGGTTAAACATCAATATGTCATAAACGAGGAAAAAGTTCACAATCACAAGATGTGTTGCTTCTCGTTCAGTTAAAACCTCAAAAAACGATAGCACGCATGTGCCTACTGTAAAGGATTAGGTTCCAACACAAAAACCTAAGATTTATGCGAAAACATAGGACGCCGTGTACTGAACGAAACTAAAGAATTACAGGGTCTTCAACTCTGAGAATGGGCTCTCCAGAAAAAGGTGTCATCCAGCCTAGAGCATAAGGCCCCAACTACAAATACAGCCTTCTAACGTTTACTATAGCAAACTGAGAATGCTTATAAGTCATAGGCGATATGTACCTGCAGGCGTTCATTATGGCTAAAAGAGAAGAACCTAAAGTGGAAGAACATAGAGGCGAAGAGAAAAAGATCGAAGAATTTGGAGCAGAAACGTATCTCGAATCTGCAAAGGCCTTACGACAAGTAGGTGCAAGAGTTTTCCTTTCTATCGGTGCAACCATATTAATATGGGTCTTCGGGCAGATGCTTTTCTTACCAATCGCGAAGGGAATGGCACAGGAGTTTCTGGGTTATCCAGTGCATTCCATTATCAGCTTCATTATCATAGTTGCGCTGGCACTGATAATTTTCACGGTTTTCGTTGACATTCGTCGACTCACTGGCGGCATGGCAGGAGTATTAGCTTATCATCTTGGAAAGGCAAGCGGCGAAATGAGTGTCGAATCCTACAAGAACTTTAGAACAGCTCTAGACGGCATATTATATGTTATTGTCGTATCTTTGGCGTACTTGCTGTTTGCAAGCTACTTAGCTGAAATCAACCCGGCAATTCCAGCAATAGTCTTGATACTCATTGTAGTGTGGTCAATCTTTGCTCTCTGGAGAAGCTGCAAGGCAATTGCTAATGTAATTGGCAGATACACTTCCAAATGGGCTGACGAAATGGAGAAACAAATCAAGAAGGCCTAGCCTTCAACAACCCTTTTTTTAGCAATTTAGGTGAAGGGCAGTGAAAAAGTGGAAAACGAAAAGAATGAAGAAATAGAAAACGTTATAGAATGTCTAAAAACTCACGGTGCAAAAACTATTCATAATTTGTTATCTGCTTTTTTAATATGGCTTTTCGGTAATCTAGTTTTTATTCCCTTGGCTAGTACGTTAAACTGGCAAGCCAGAGTCTTTTGTTCTTTAATCTTTTTTGTCGCCTTTACGCTTCTCTTTCTGAAAGCTCTTCCAGGTTTGAGGAAGCTGATTGATGCGTTTTCTGTTTTTCCTGCTAGGAAGTATGGCGTAAAAAAGGGATTAAACTATGAAAACTCTTTGGTGTTGTTTCGACACCTTTTCTACGTAATTTCAGCTGTGATACTGTACTTGTTGTACTTTCCGTTTTTGGCAAACTTTCATCTTTCCATCGGAGGAATCGTCTTGATATTACTGCTCATTTGGATTTTCTTCTTAGCGTTGAGAATCCTCTCAATTTTTTCTTCCAAAATTTTAGAATGGCTTCAATCATGATTGGTATAACAAACTCGAGTTTGGCTACCGCAAGCTAGACGTTGTCAGATGTCAATTTCTTTTTGATGACAGGGTTCTTTATGAAAATGGAATTAGGTATAGAAACTGTGTCACCTTCCTTTGTTTCTATGATTGTTGTCCTTATACTAAGTTTCACAACCCTCCCCTCGAAAGCCTGCACCTTTATCTCATCTCCGACTTTGAAGGCCCTGTCAGTTTGCACTAATATACCAGAGACGAAGTTCTGGGTTATATCACGCACGGCAAAACTGATAGCTATGCTGAAGGCGCCAAGTGCCAAAATTACAGAAGTTAGGTCAACACCTAAAAGAGAGATTACCACAAAAACTCCAACAATATATACCACATATTTTGAGATTCTCAAAATTCCCTTTTCAATGCTCTCTGGAAACGGTGTCTTCTCAAAAATCTTGAAGAGAGTTCTTGCCACCATTCTTGCAATAATGTATGTAACTGCTAACGTTATAACTACTTGAACTACCTGAGTAATATCTAAACCTGCAATCTGCATTTGTGAAGATCACCACCATGGTTTCGGAAATATCTATGTAGCCACCTCAGCGAATACCACGCCTTCAATGTGTGAAAAGATGTTTCCATCTAGATTCACTCATTACAACTTTTAAAGGCTTATAAATCATTGTTCGTTAGATGGCTGCAACTGATAATATAAGCATTATTATTAATGAAAGGAGATATGATGATATGGTGATTCGAGTTGCAATTGCAGGGGTAGGAAACTGCGCATCAGCTCTGGTTCAGGGAGCAGAACACTATAAAAACGCTACGAATGAAACTGAAATACCGGGGCTCATGCACGTTCTTTTCGGCAATTATCATATACGGGACATACATTTTGTTGCCGCTTTTGATGTAAACAAACTGAAAATAGGGAAAGACCTCAGCGAAGCCATTTTCACTGAGCCCAACTGTTGCGCAAAGTTCTCCGAAGTTCCAAGGTTAGGCATTGAAGTTCTACCAGCCCCAATTTTAGACTCGGTGGCACCTCACATGAACGAACCCTTCAAAGTCTACAACCTCACAGAAGCAGACCCGCCAGATGTTGCCGATGTTTTAGCGGAAACAAAGGCTGACATGCTAGTGAACTTCCTGCCAGTAGGCAGTTTCCAAGGAACAAGACACTATGCCCAAGCATGTCTTGATGCAGGATGTGCCTTCGTTAACTGTATTCCAGAATTTATCGCTTCCGACGCAGCTTGGGCTAGGCGGTTTGAAGAAAAGAGACTGCCTGTTGCAGGCGACGACGTAAAAAGCCAAATAGGAGCAACAATAATCCACAGAACCCTCATCGATTTACTTGTTTCAAGAGGCGTTAAAATAGAGAAGACATACCAACTGAACGTTGGTGGAAACACAGACTTTCTGAACATGGTGGACATGAACAGATTAAAGAACAAGAAGATAAGCAAAACGGAAGCCCTCACGAGTCTGATACCATATGAAGTAGACGCGTGGGCAGGACCAAGCGGACACGTTCCACTCTTAGGAGACACAAAGATTTGCCACGCCCATATTCAAGGCCGAAAATTCGGTAACACCCCTGTAACCATTGATTTAAAGCTCACAGTTGAGGATTCACCAGACAGCGCAGGTATGGTCATCGACGTAATTCGAGCCGTCAAAATAGCGCTGGACAGGGGCATAGGAGGATCACTTACCAGCATTTCTGCCTACGCCTTCAAACATCCACCTGTACAAGTGCCCGACTACACGGCCCGACAAGAGGTGGAGGATTTCATTCAGGGAAAGAGAGAACGTTAAATGACAAAGGCACTCATCCTGGCCGCTGGGCGGGGAGAACGACTATCCCCATATACCGAGAAATATCCAAAACCCTTGACGCTAATTTTAGGCGAACCTATATTAGAACACACGTTAAACATACTCCAGCGTCTTGGAATAACCAACTGCATAATAGTAACTGGCTACTTAGGTCGTTTCATTCGCAGACGAATAGGTAACGGCTTAAAATTTAACCTGAAAATCCAATACTCTCACAACCTCAAATACGCTCATGGAAACGCTATCTCCCTAAAGACAGCGCGAAAGTTTATCACAAAAACGGAACCGTTCCTCCTATTAATGGCTGATCATCTTCTTGAGGAAAAAATCATAAAGAAGGCTCTAGAAAATGTTAACCTTAAACCCCTGCTCTGCGTAGATTACAAGCCACGTTATCCCCCTCAAATTAACGATGCAACAAAAGTGCTCGTTGACTTGAACGGGTTCATAGCAGACATTGGGAAAAACATCCCTGTATGGAATGGTGTCGACACTGGAGTATTTTTGCTGGATGACAACATATTCAAAATCATAGAGCAAATGGAAACAAAAGGGGCGTCTTTAACCGTAACTCAATGCGTAAAGCAGTTAATCTCGGATGACAAGCCACTATGGGCATGCGATGTCTCGAATCTTCTGTGGTTTGACATCGACACTCAAGAGGACATAACTTTTGTAGAATCTTTCTTAGGCGGAGTTCCAAAATGCCAAGAGAATGGGACGGCATAATTTCACGGCACATAAACCGCAAATTTTCCCGGCCCTTTGCCAAGTTGTTGGCTAAGTCTCCGAAAATTACGCCGAACCAAATAACTGTTCTAAGTTTTTTAGTAGGAGTGTTTTCTGGTGTTTCCTTCTTCTTTCATCGAACTATAATGGGTGGGCTTTTGGCTCAATTTTGCTCCATTTTAGACGGTGTGGACGGAGACCTCGCTATCTTAACTGGAAAAATATCAAAGTTCGGCGGCTTTCTGGATTCCCTTCTGGACCGTTATGGAGATGCTGCCATTCTATTAGGCATGACATGTCATAGTTTTATCATAATTGACCAGAACCTTGTAGGAGTCTTAGTTGGGATTGCAGCTTTGACTGGTTCATTTATGGTGAGCTACAGCCGGGCACGTGCTCAATCTAATCTAGATGTTGTTTTTAAAGGAGGGTTTACCAAATATGCCGCAAGCCGAGATGTTCGCCTTTTTATAATAATGTTGGGAGGAATTCTAAGTCAAACCTTCTTTACCCTTATAATATTGGCGGTTTTAACTAATTTTGTTGTTTTGAAAAGGCTTTATGAGGCTGAAAAAGTGGCAGGTTATAAAAAGACATGATCTTAGGCGTAGCTGATCATCCAAGCTTCGAAGTGTCGCTTGAAGGCTTTTTGAGATTTGCTTCTAAGCTGAAGGTCAGTGTTGTTGAACTTAAATTAGATAGGCCAGAATTGCTTTCAGCCCTCTCCAAAACTTCTATGATTATCCGCATTAAAGATCTATTAAGCTCTTACACTTTCAAATATTTTGTTCACGCTCCCAGTATTGACATCAATCTAGCGAGCTTAAACCCAAGCTTAAGGGAAGCCTCTGAAAAAACCCTTTTGAAAGCGGTAGATTTTGCCGCAAAGACAAATGCAGAATTGCTTGTTTCTCATGTTGGTCGCTTATCCAGAGACTACCCACGAAAACTTGTCAAAAAATCCATGGAAAACGCGATTTATTCGTTAGAGACCATTGTTCAAGCTTCCAATGATTTAGGGGTCCTCTTCACCATAGAAAATGATCATAAGTCAAGTGACTATGTCCTTGCGGGATATTCTGAGCAAATAAGATTCCTTATCGAAAATGTCGGGTGCAAGTTCACTCTTGATGTAGGTCACGCCAACACTGTTGGAAAGATTGAGGATTTCACGAAGTTACTGGACAAGTTTATCGTCAACATACACATTCACGACAATAACGGTATCGAAGATGAGCATCTGCCAATTGGAAAAGGAAGTATAAACTTTGTAGAAATGTTTGAAACAATGAAAGGCTGGTTAAGGAAGAGACCATTGATCATCGAGTGTCACAGTTTTGCAGGAATAACGAAAAGCATAGAATTTGTGAAACAAAGTTTCCTATCTAAGCAAAGATAGCAATGATCACTCTAAACAAGTTTACGTTACGTTAAGTTCCTTGAATCGTTCGATGGCGTAGTTCACGATTTCTGTTGCTTCTTCAGCGTTTTTCCATTCATGTAACTTGCATCAGCTTATTTAAAATTCACCGGTAAATTGGTGCCGGGGGGGTTAGGTTCAGATATACGTTTATAATCCACGTTTTTGGCGGAGGAAGTTCTTTACCACAAGCGTACGGGGGCAACCTTGCCCGCAGTTTTTTCACCTTTCGCCGCAACTATCCGCCCCCACCAGATAAATGATCAATCCCCCAATGATAGATAAAATAGAGATGAGCGCGTGCGCCTTAACGAGCTATTTTACAAGAAGTTACTAGGCGCTTCTCTAGTAGGTTTAGGATTGATCCAAGAGAAAAGAAGCCCCATACACGCAGTCGACGCATACGAAAACTTTCAGGAGACATCTTACAAGTTACGAAAGATATCGGATGAAATAGTCTAGCGTGTCTTCATGTTTTTGAGTTGTGATTACAAGCAACAATCATTGTCTTTGATGATTCTTTGGAAGATATTCAACAAAAGTTTTAAATGCTAATCATTTGATACGCTAAAGAGGTGTTGGTCAATGTACAACCTTGCAGGGTTATATATAGCCTTCTTAGACGATCTATGGACAATATTCGTGGACATGGTACCTGGAATGATTGGCGCAGTAATTGCGCTGATTATAGGCTGGATAGCTGGACGAGCTTTAGGCAAAGGCGTATCCAGGATAATGGATAAAGTTGGAGTCGATGATGCACTACGAAAAACAATCATAGGTAAATCAATAGAGAAATCCGGAATAACATGCGTGCACTTCTTCGATCTTATTGTAAGATGGTTCGTCTATTTGATAGCAATCTTGGCAGCTACAAGCATACTGAACATTGCAGTTCTAAGCGAATTCTTGAGCAACGTCGTATCCTACATACCGAGTTTCATTGCAGGCGTATTCATCCTAATCTTTGGCTTCATAATTGTTGACTATTTCGCTGACTTCTTTAGAACCTTTGGCAAAGAAGCAAAAATAGAGTTTGCAGGCATATTATCTTTCGGCTTAAGGTTCATCCTATACTTCGTAGTATTGGTAATAGCTCTAAGCGTGATAGGAATAGACGTCACCATCCTGTACATATTCGCCACTGCCTTATCATGGGGCATAGCTCTAGGGGCTGGAGTCGGTATCGCCATAGCAGCCGGATGGGGCTTCAAAGATGCGATAAAAGCAAAAGCAGATGGATGGATTAAATCAGTCACTGAAGCAGCCAAAAAAGCAGACGAAATCGCAGAATAGTGAAAAGAAAAACATTCCCCCCCCATTTTTTCAACATACAAGGAAGAAGTACCTATGCCGTATTGGACTCCATAAACATCTTAACTGCATAATTCACGACTTTTTCCATAGTCTTCAGCTTTCGAGACCTAATGAGCCGTTTATTTTGGGTTCAAGAAGGAGCATCGTCTAAAGGCTCCAATGAATCTTCCAATTGTATACATGCTTGCACCAACATCTTTCCCGTCGCTTCTTTCCTTCACCTTTAAATGAAGGTCTACAACAGAGTTCCAGCTATGAAGAAAGTGAAAGATTTTAAGATAGGACATTCAAGAGACTTGGGAAAGATTTTAAGGCAAATGGAAGAGTTCGGGGGCTTCCAAGGAAACAAGGTAGCCGAAGCCGTGAACATCCTAGAAAGAATGATTAGAGATGAAAAATCGTTAAATTTCCTGTCCTTCCCAGCCTGTTTGGTGGCAACCGGAATAAGAGGCGTTTTCAAAGAGATGGTGAAGAGAAACTGGTTCGATCTCGTCATCACAACCTGCGGAACTTTAGATCATGATTTAGCAAGAAGCTGGGGAGACTACTACCAAGGTTCTTTCGAACTAGACGATTCCAACGTAAAGAAAAAAAGTTTCAGCCGGCTAGGCAACGTCTTGGTTCCAGACAAGGTTTACGCAGAGCAAGTGGAAAAAAACGTTCAAAGATTCCTGAGCGAAATCTACAAAGAGAAGAAGGAATTAGCAACATATGAGCTGGTTTGGGAGTTTGGAAGAAGATTAGACTCTGAGGATTCTATAATTCATTGGGCGACAAAAAACAAGATTCCAGTTATAGTTCCAGGCATAACAGACGGAATGGTTGGATACCAGCTGTGGATGTTCTCCCAAGACAAAGATTTCAAAATTGATGTTCTGAAAGATGAACAATTATTGAACGACCGAGTCTGGGACGCTGAGAAAACTGGGGCTCTAATAATCGGTGGAGGAATATCAAAGCATCACACGATCTGGTGGAACCAGTTCAAAGGAGGATTAGACTACGCTGTGTATCTAACCACCGCTTTTGAAGAGAATGGTTCCTTATCCGGAGCAAGACCGAAAGAGGCTGTGTCTTGGGGACAGATAAAAGAGAAAGCTGAGAAGGCTTTCGTTTGGGGTGAAGCAAGCTCGATTCTACCTCTGATAGTCTCTGCCCTAGCGGAAAGATTACAGCGTTGATGAATCCGATGGGTACATTAACGATTTTTCCTAA
>DAOVMU010000149.1 GCA_030630585.1 Candidatus Bathyarchaeota archaeon
GGATTATTTTTATTCTTCCAAGTTTCATTTTTCTCAATGTTTATGTGCACGTGAAGGCGGCGTCTAAATCCTTTACTACTAGTGCGTCGAGCCATCCTGACGCTGCAGCTTCTATTGCCTGCTTGTATGTCTTGTCAACTTTGACTAGGTTGCGCAACCTACCGTATACGCCTAAGATGACACCCAACTCGCCCAGTTCTTCTATGTTTCTGAGGGCATTCTCTTCGGCTGCTACTGTTTCTGCAAGTTCTTTTTGCGTTTTAAACTCCACAACGGCTTCTCGTGCTGATTCAGCTATCTTTCCAGCCTCAACTATTTCCTTCTCTACAACTTCTCTTTGCGCAATTCTTCGTTCAAGTATCCGCTCCAAGTTTTTCAGCTGGTTTTTCTGTTCTTTCTGCACTTTTTTAAGTTCATCCAATGATTTTTCCAAATCACTGGATGTTGCTACTAGACTCTCTCTCTGTTTGGTTAGACTCGTGAGCCTTCTTCTACGGATTCTGATAGCCTCTTGGCTTTTCGATTTTTCAGCCCTCAAATATGTGAGTTTGTTGTAGTGTTTGTCAAGTTGCTGCTCGATTTCATGGATTTTTCTGCTGTTTTCTCCAAGGTTTTCCCAAAGCTGAGCTGCCTCTACTGCAAGGGCGTCATGTCCAACCTGTTTTTCCGTGATCTCATTGGATGTACCTTCATGTTTACGTCTTAGCCGTCGAATTTTCAGGCGGTTTTCATGGATTTCTTTCTTAATGGATTGGTATTGGTCAAAATTGTTTTCCCTAACCTGCTTCAAGCCTTCACGGCTTGCCTTTCCGGAGCTTATTTTTGTCGTTAACTCTATTATTTTTGATTTGAAATCACCAATTTTTATCTGAACCTTTAGAACATGTGAGCCGCCTTCTTCAACCATTTCTGAGCTTAGTTTCCGCCATTCACCTTCTATCTCTCTCCTCTTAGATCTAAGTTGATCTCGCAGCTTCCTAAGTTTTTCAACTCTGGTTTTAGCTTTATCAGCTTGGGAAGAGGTCTCTTTTATTTTCTTTTGTATCTGCGCTATATCATGCGACAGCTTCACAGCTTCAAACTTTTTTATCTCATTTTCGATGAAAACATATCTCAAGAGTTCGGTGCGTTCCCTTTCAAGAGCATCTACTCTCTTCTGTACTTCATCTATTCTACCCATGGCTGTGCGTATAGAAATGTCTGCTGCCTGCAGTTTTTCTTCAGCGTCAGCTTTTTCAGCATCATATTGGGCTATACCAACTAAATCCTCAATGATTCTCCTACGTTCCCAAGAGGAAATTTCTGTTAGTCGAGTTATTGTGCCCTGCAAAATTATGTTTTGGCTTGTAGAGCTTATTCCCGCCACGGAAAGAACTTCTAAAATATACGTCCTTGATGTTCTTCTACCATTAAGCCTATACACACTTTGACCATTTCTATGAACTTCACGGGAGATTGTAACGGTTGCCGTGTCAACTGGTATGCGTCCATCCCTATTATCAAACTGAATCACGACTTTAGCCTTTCTCGCTCTTTCCAATCCAGCCTTCTCAGACCCGTGAAAAATCAGTTTGGCGGCGCTTTCTGCACGGAGTCTTCTTGTGCTTAGCTCGCCTAAAGAAAACAGGACTGCATCTACTATGTTCGTTTTTCCGCTTCCATTTGGACCTATTATTACTGTAAAGCCCTTATCTAGAGTTACTTTAACACTTTTAGGTCCGAAGGATTTGAAGCCTCTAAGCTCTATTTTTTTGATGTACGGCATCCGAGTTGGCCCTCACCCTTCTTATCAGCATGCAGTTTTAACTGCAGATAGTTCTATAGGACTTTTCTATAATAAATTAACTCATAGGAGACGTGTTCAGTTTTTTCTCCGCGAGTTGATTATTTTGTGGAAATAGCTTTTCATTTTTGGAATAGTAACCTAGTTCGCGTTTTGAGAATATAAAATTTTATGATTTCTCAATTTAGTTTCACTAGATCTTAAACACTTTTGTTTGTGTAGAAAGACTAGTTTGGCAGGATGCTATAGAGCCGAGGACAAAAGTTCCGCTATGTCTAGGACTTGAACTTTTCCTTCAAACCCCGTAGTCTTTACGGCGTCTTCCAGTGTTAAGAGACAGAAGGGACAAGCAGTTGCTAGTATTTCCGCTCCAGACTCGACAGCATCCCTAACACGGATTTCGGCTAGGCGTTCCCCGGGAATATCAATCCACATTCTTCCTCCGCCTCCTTCACAACAGAGGCTTCTCTCCCTTGAACGGTCAAACTCCAGCAGCGTTACACCTGGTACGCCTTCAATAACCTTTCTAGGCTCATCATAGACGCCGTTTTGCTTACCCAAAAAGCATGGATCATGATAAATGACTTTCTTATTCACTTTTTTTGAAAACGTAAGCTTTCCTTTTTCAATTAGATTGGCAAGCAATTGTGCGTGATGCTGGATCTCGAAGCTTGTTTGTCCGTATCGGTTCTTGAAAGTGTGGTAAGAGTGGGGACAAGTTGTAACGACTCGTTTTACGTTGTATTTGTTGAAGATTTTCATGTTCTCCTCAACTAGAAACTCGAATAAACCTTTTTCGCCCATACCATAAACCTCGCTTCCACAACAGTTTTCCTCATTGCCTAAAGTCCCGAAGTCCACTCCAGCCTTATTGAGACACTTCACTAGGCTTTTAGCTATTTCTTGCACCCTTGGATCGTAAGCTGGTGTGCAACCGACAAAATATAGGACTTCAGCGCCCTGTGAGAAAAGTTTAATGGTCAAGTCTTGAGCCCACATCGATCTTTGGCTTCTTATCCTTCCCCACGGGTCGCCGTTTTTGAAAACGCTTTCTAATGCATCACGTAGGGTTGGAGCAATTTGCCCTTCCTCAACGGCTAGGCTCCGGATGTCTATTAGGAATTCAAATGGGTTTAAATCCTTTGGGCATCGGATGCTGCATGTTGAACAGGTTGTGCAGCTCCACAATTCGTTTTGTGAGTGTACAATTAACCTGCCTGTGACGACGACCTCCCGCATGTACCTTCTAATGTTTAAGTTAGCTTTTCTGGAGACTGGGCAACTTCCAGTACACATTCCACATTGGATGCATTCAAGCAACTTATGTTTTTGAACAAGCTCCTGAGCGTTCATTTCAATGTCCCGTTTAGCTAGAATGATAACATAAGATTTTTTAAGCGTTTTGCTCAGTATGAATCAAAATAACCAAGGAAACTGGAGATTGCAATTCATGGAGAAAAATCCGCCGAGAGTCGGCATTTTTGTCTGCGAGTGTGGGGGAAACATAGGCAACGTTGTAAATGTGAAGGCTACTGTTGAAACTGCTAAAAACTGGGAAGGAGTTGCTGTAGCCAAACACCACGAGTACTTGTGTTCCAAGCCAGCCCAAGAAATGATAATAGAAGCAGTAAAGAAGAATAAATTGGA
>DAOVMU010000034.1 GCA_030630585.1 Candidatus Bathyarchaeota archaeon
AAGCCATCCGGTTCATACTGGTGGATAAAACAGGTGAAATACAAGTTGTTGTGTGGAACGAAAAGGTGGAGAAAAAAGAAGAAAAACTTAAGATAGGCTTAAACCTGCAATTGGTGAACGCAAAAGTGAAAAAGGCAATAAGCGAAGGCTTAGAAATTCACATAAACTCCGGAACCTATGTAGAGGTCAGTGAACCAGCAGAAGAGTATCTGCAAATAATAGAGTTAAGGGAAGACTTGAAACACGTTAATGTCAAGGGAGTAGTCGTTACCAAACCAGTTCTCAGAAATGTGAAGACGTCTAAAGGTGAGCATGTGAAACTCGCCGTGTTTGAACTAGAAGATGAAACTGGTAAAATATGGGTTTCAGCATGGCGAAACCACGCTGACATTGCTGGCGATTTGAAAACAGGCGATGAAGCTATTATACGAAACGCTTATGTGAAAAAGGGCTTTGGAGATCAGCCTGAACTATCAACAAGAAACGCAACATCCATAGCGTTCCTTTCTAAACAGTTAGAACAAGAGCAATAACAAAGCTGAAGGATCAGAACATTGGCCAAGTTCCGCTTAGAAGGTGTGAAAGCGGCGCTTTTCGATTTAGCTAGTACACTAGTGGATTCTTCTAGGGTGATAACAAGCGCGCGCGTTTTTTCAATAGTGCCGGGGGCGGGCTTCGAACCCGCGACTTCTGGTCAATGGGCTAAGCCCCGAATCAATCTCCAGATTATGAGTCTGGCGCCCAAACCAGGCTAGGCTACCCCGGCGTAACGTTTTGCGTCTATCTAAGGTTTTGGCGACTCTTACATATAAAACTTGAAATTGATACGTCTCACTAAAATGGATGTTGCAGCGTTGAGTCTCTTACGTTTTTTGGAAACTTCCTTAACACTAAAAGAAAGGTTGTAGTTAGTGTAAGTATCATCAAAAGCCAATGCTCAACGGAGCTTTTTAACGTGGTTGTTCAGAGAGAGAACCTTGAACTCAGCATTTTCCTGAAGCCGAACTAAACGCTAATCCTTTTCTCCTAGTTTTCTTACGCCAGAGCGCTCTCCGACGTATACTATATTTGCCATTCTAACGAAAAGGCCTGTTTCAACAACCCCTGGAATGGTTTTTAGTTTAGGCTCCAGTTCTGCAGGTTCGTGCACAAGTCCAAAATTTGTGTCTATAATGACGTTACCATTATCCGTTATGACTGGGCCAACTTTTCTATTGCCTTCTCTTAAGGTAGGTTTTCCCTGTATTCCCTTAATTTTGTGCATTACAATTGGTGCTGCAAAGGGTAAAACCTCTATCGGTACAGGATGATTATTTTCTCCTAAGAACTTGACTTTCTTCCTTTCGTCAGCGACAATGACGAGTTTCTTCGATGCGAAGGCAACTATCTTTTCGCGGGCTAGGGCGCCGCCCATACCCTTGATAAGATTCAGTTCGTCGTCTATCTGGTCTGCTCCATCTATTGTTAAATCCAGCATTGGGTGTTCTTCCAGTGTTGTCATGGGAATTTCATGTTTAACAGCTAGTGTGCGAGCTTGATATGATGTTGGAACGGCCAAGACACGTATTTGTCCACGTTTCATTTTGATTCCGATTTCCTCGATTGCGTAGGCAGCTGTGCTTCCACTGCCTAAGCCTATCACAAAGTTGTCTTTGACATGTTTAACTGCTTCTAGGGCTGCATTTCTTTTCGCTTCTTCTATCCATTCTTTTTCAGGTTTCAATTTCCATCTGTCCCAGTCTATCCAAAACTTTTTCTACTTCGGCTCTGATTTTCTCTATTCTTTTTTCTGCCTCTTTTCTCGGGCTTGGTTTAGCTGCTGGTTTCTTCTTTCCTCTTTTTTCCTTTTTGGCAGGTTTCTCGGCTAATATTGTCACCGGTTTTTTTGTGAAGGGTATAGCTATTTCTTTTATTGGTTCTACTTCAACTTTTGAGCGTAGTTCATCCACCTTTATGCCTAGTTCGTCAAAGCGTTCGCTGAAGAGCTTAATTAGGTCTTCTTGCATGACTTCTAGTTCGTGTAGAGCAACTAGAGATTCGTCTTTTGATATTGCGTCCTTAACGTTCATCATTCGAGACTTGTATGTTTTTCCAATTTTTTCCCTTTCTTTCTCTGTTATTTTGCCTTCTGCGTGGGCTTCATAGAGTCGCCGGATAGCACCGCTTAAAATCTCCCTCTCCAAATCTAGGATTCTAAGTTCTTCCCTAGCCTGTGTTGCATCTTCCCGAGAAATACTTCTCTCAATTCTGAACGGCAACACGTTGAATTTCCTTTCCGTTTTTTTTTTCTTCAGAGGGCTTTTCTTCCTTTCTCCAACGCCTTCTCATAGCGTAAATAACTATTGAACATGCGGAAATCACCCCTAGTACTATCAATCCATAGACTAGGGGTTCATAAGATGGCAAAGGACTCCCTCTCTATCTTCATTTAGCCTTTATGAATATATAAATTTCCAATATTGACCAGAGATAACATTTTTTTCAGCAAACGGCACTGAAACTTCTACAACTCTCCCCTTTTTATGTTTAATTCCATCGGCACTCTTCCACAACCCATAAAAACCAAAAAAACAAGATTGAATGAATGATGTTATATGAGTAGAAAACTTGTGCTTGCAATGACTTTAACTATTGTCCTGACATGTATGTTGATTATAGCCTGTAGAGTTCAACAAGTGGAAGCAAAGGGAACCATATACATTAAAGCCAATGGAAGCATTGATCCATCAAGTGCGCCAATTACAACTCCTGATAATGTAACCTACACTCTAAATGCTACGATCACTGATTCCATAGTTGTGGAGAGAAGCAACATAATAATTGACGGAAACGGATACACGCTTCAGGGTAATGGAACCGGATACGGCTTCAGTTTATACAGCATAAACAATGTGACAATCAGAAACACAAACATCAAAAGCTTCTATTATGGTGTCTACTTCAACTCGACGTCTCGAAACGTTATTACAGAAAACAACATAACAAACAACGAATATGGCATTTGGCTACATTATTCTTCAAACAGCAGCATTTCTGGAAACAACATAACAGACAACAAGGATTACGGCATCAAGCTCAGTTATTCTTCACACAACAACATATCCAAGAACACGTTTGTCAACGACGGCTTGTCAATTCAATACTCCATTGAAAACGTGGTGGATGATAACTTGGTAAACAGTAAACCACTCATTTACCTTGAAGGCATATCAGGTTATACCGTTGAAAATGCGGGGCAGGTGATACTCATCTACTGCAGCGGCATACGAGTGGAAAACCTCGATTTATCAAACGCAAGCGTTGGTGTGGAACTATGGGGAACAAACAACACTAAAATAAGCGGAAACAACATGACCGCAAACAACTATTATGGCGTTGGACTCTATCATTCTTCTAACAATAGCATAACTGGAAACAACATAACGGCAAACAATGATTACGGCATTGGATTCTACTACTCTTCTAACAATAGCATAACTGGAAACAACATAACGGCAAACAATGATTTCGGCATTTGGCTTGGTTATTCTTCAAACAACAACAGCGTAAGCGGAAACAGCATAACAGGAAACGACTGGGATGGCGTTGCATTCTATTATTCTTCGACCAGCAATAGCGTAAGTAGAAACAGCATAAGAGACAACGGCTATGGCGTTGGACTCTATTCAAACAACAACAACGTAAGTAGAAACAGCATAAGAGACAATGATTGCGGCATTCGGCTTTATTTATCTTTCAATAATTCCATTTATCAAAACAACTTTGTAAACAACAGAAATCAAGTTCATACGTATAATTCTGTGAATTCTTGGGATGATGGTTATCCTTCTGGAGGTAATTACTGGAGTGGTTACCATGGCACCGATTTGTTCAGTGGTCCTGATCAAAACCAACTTGGTTGTGATGGAATAGGAGATACTGCTTATATCATAGACGCAGATAACACAGATAACTATCCTTTGATGGACATGTTTTCCAGTTTCAACACTTCTCTTAGCTATCACGTGAATGTTATTTCCAACTCTACCACAGAAGACTTTCAGTATTTTGGGTGTAACAGCACGATTAGGATGCATGTCTCAGGTGAACCAACGTGTGGATTCTGCAGAGTCTGCATCCCACATGAACTGATGAACGCGACGAGGATTTCAGTAGTAATCGATGATGGAGTTACCCCAGTTTTGCATCCGAACTATAAGGTTTATGACAACGGAACGCACAGATGGATATACTTCGCCTACCAGCACTCAACACACAAAATTGACATAATCCCAGAGTTCCCGTCACTAATTATTCTGCCATTGTTCATGATAGTAACACCACTAACCGTCACAGTGTACAGAAGAAAGCATACCGGGCAACATGCGTCTTCCCTCACCCTTTAGATTTTCAGTTATTATTCGCCTCCCATTTCCTTTACCATCCAGAACTATCGCGGGCTGGAAACGAAGGGTGTTTAGCCCTACAACAGGGCTACCGAAACCTTACCAAATCCTATGATGAATTGAATGATGCTATAGCGCGACTCCGTTCAACGATAGAAGTCTGTTCAGGAGAATATAGTGGAAGATTTGGAGTTTCATCTTCAATTATGAAACAACTTGTGACGAAACTGATGGCAGGGCGCGCTAATGGTCATGAAGCTTAAGAAGTCTTTAAACACCCATCTTTTAGGATATAAGCAACTGGTATTTCGGAGCGCGACCGGAAAAGAGCCTCGGGCGGGATTTGAACCCGCGACCACCGCCTTACCAAGGCGATGCCCAACCAGGCTAGGCCACCGAGGCATATGCACAATTGTTTAGTGTTAAAGCAGTTTTTTATGTTTTTAGTCTTGATGGTTAAATGAATACAAAAGCGGGTTCTCTTTTGTTGTGTTCGGTTAAATGTTATTAGTATTTTCCGAGACTTCCTCTATTTTGCACGTATATATCGGTTAAATAAAAAATGAAAATGCCGAACAAAATCCACGCCGCGTCCAAGGCTAAGAGGTGTAGAAATACGGTTGCCAACTACTTCAGGTGTGTAATCTTCTATTAGGAAAGCTCGCATTCCAACGAGAGCTGGTGCTGTTGGAAGGATCGAACTTGCTTGTCGAGCTATGTTTGGAAGCATGATTAATGGGTATGTTACTGAAGAGAGGATCATCATGATGCTGTGGAGTCCTTCAGCGACTATCCAACCTTCTTTTAAGACTAAGCTAAGGGCTGAGACTAGTATGCCAAAGCCGTACAACGCGAACATCATGAGTCGCGCGCGCTTTTCTTCGCTACAAGCCAACTTCAAACCTCATGTAGCCTCAAGAATGGGGAAAAGCAGACTTTTAGCTTTTCACACTTTCAGCAAAAGGAGAAGTCGCGCACTAAACTTTGCTCATTTCATGTATGAATGTTTTGTAAGCTTCAGGAGAGCGCATGAGCAGAACATAAAAGGATACGTTAAAGATTATTGTCGAGTGTTCTCGAGTCTATTTGATACACTCAGGTCTGAGCAGGGTGTTCAAGTCAGGTCAAAGGAGGCAGGCTTAGGACCTGCTACCGTAGGGCTGCGTGCGGTAAACTCCATGTTCCACAAATAATCATCAATAGCGTACGCGAGCTGTTTAGAAAACTCTTTCAAATATGGCTGCAAACGTCATTTAACCTTTCAAGAAGGATAGCGTTTGCATGGTCACGAAAAAAGCATATCAGACCCTTCAGCGCGGACTTCGGCTGGTTTCTGGCGCTCAAGTCATTTTTTTCGTTTTTTTGTTTGAGTGGTTTGTTGAAGGTTCACTCATGGTTCGTTCGCTCTTTTCTTTCTCTTTCTGCGTCAGCAAATGTTTGGCTAAGAATGAAAAAGTTAGAGGCTGATAACTAACTTCGTCAGCCAAGTTTACAAGGAAACTATCAAGCTCACCCAACTCCAAAGAGTAGAACCGTTGTGCCCAATTTGTAAGCTCTACGAAAGACTTGTAGTCTCTGTGAATAGAGATCATGATTGCGTTATATCCACAACCTATTCCCCTCTCAGCCATAATGATTTCAAAAGGACCTTTCTTGAAGCTTTCACTAAGGATTTTCTTAGTTTTCTCGATTTTTTCCGCGTCAAAACGTTTTTTATATTTAAGTAAAGTGACAGCTAATATTTCATATCCAAGTTTATGAAAGTCAGGAATAAGCGTGTATTCTCGAATATATCCTTCCTTCTCCAACTTCCTTCTTACTCTGGTGACTGTAGGCTGGGAACTTCCAATAATCCTTGCCAATTCCCTATCACTCATCTTGGAGTTCTTCATAAGTTCAGAAAGAACTTTCCATTCAATCTCTCTCATAACTACTTCTTTTCTCCTTTCATGGCTTCCAAAATTGAAACTTCTGTAGCGTGATTTCTGTTAGCGCGGATTTTGCTTTCAAATCCTTTGTCAAGCTGTTTTTAACATCTTTTGGTGAGGTGATGGTTGTTCTTTCTTCTCCAACTTCATTTTCCATACGTATGAACTCCTTAACACTTGTCATTGCCTGTCAAGATGTTTAGGCAGGCTTTATGCTTTAAAGATTTTGAGTGGGTTATGCAGGAGGTAGTAGCTGATATAACCCGAAGTGTGGTTTTTCAGCAATTAGCACTTGCGATTTTATGCTTTAAGCGTTTCGTAAACAAGAAATTGTAAAATAAATAAAGGGCTTCAACTGAATCATTTTGAGTGTCTGGATCTGCGGGGGTGTCCGAGTCAGGTCAAAGGAGGCAGGCTTAGGACCTGCTGCTGTAGGGCTGCGTGGGTTCAAGTCCCACCCTCCGCATCTTAAATGAATATCAGACCGGATTTTTCTGGCTCTATCAAGAACTGAATGTTTGAACAAATTTTGAACTTACTTTCGGCGCCAAAAAAAGTAGAATATGAACGTGTCTGTGAACCTAATCCCCCATACTTTAGAGAGCGCGTGAGTAACTGGTTCGGTCCTGTTCGGATTCAGAATATGCCATAAATCGAATTGGTCGATATGTCATGCCATGAAACTTGTCTTAAATCTCACGATGCCATAACCTGCCTTGTCAGGTTCAACTAAGTGAACATAAATGTCAAACGCTCTAAAGGGACTTGCAATTGCCCTCTCGATTCTTTCGTTCTTCTGCTTAATGTCAAGAATAGACTTTATTGTCCATGAAACCTTATATCATTACGGGCTTCAGTTTTCCTATAAGTGGGCTAATGAATACTGGGAAGCTTATACTGCTACATTCATCGCTTTCTCAGTAATAATCGGCATTGTGTACTGGTTTGGCTCCAACAAAACCGTAAAAGATTTGAGGATTTCCCTCGGGCTAGTTGTCACTGTGAACATACTTATGATAGGCGGACTACAAGACATCATGTTCTACGTTTTTTGGAACGGAGGCTTGCCACCTAATGATGTTATTTGGTGGTGGGTTCCATGGAGTCATCTTCTTGGAATGTGGAACAGCTCCATGCAAATTGTCTTCACAGCATTTACACTTTTGGTTACGGTATTCTTATGGACCAAGCTATTCGGAAAATGAAGACCACCCACATTGACAGGTTTGGAATGCTCGCTTTCTGTCAGTTGGCAACTATACTTGTTTCAATTCAAATATGCCGACCGCGTCACTATACCTACTCATACAGCGCCCGCAACAACAATCCTAGATGAAGAGTTGAACCGTGATCAAAACTCTACGACTAATAGCCTTATCTTGTTTCTCAAACTATCTGGAAGGGTCTTAGCACGCGCAAAAACACCTGAATCTTGCGTTTTTCGCTAATTTAACCGCGATAGACTAATATTGGATTATGATTCCCTGAAATATTTCTGTAGAAACTCTGAGTGTGCGAAGGATATTTTTATTAGAGTCTCCTAAATTTATTAGGGATACTGCATGCAAAAAAGCGTCTCTGGAAGGGTTGAAGATTATCTAAAAGCAGCATATGAGGTCATTGAGCAGAAAGGTTATGCACGTATAAAGGACATTTCAAAAGAGTTAGGAGTTAAGCCGTCCACCGTTGTGGAGATGATGAGAAAACTTCACAATAGAGGGTTTGTTGTTTACGAAAAATATGGTGGCATCACTCTTACACAACCAGGAAGGGAGATTGGAGAGACTGTTAAAATGAGGCATGATACGTTCCAGAAATTTCTTGAGATAATCTTGGTTCCAGAAGACGTTGCAGCGAGGGATGCCCATGTTCTTGAGCATCGATTAGACCCAAAGACTATATGTCAATTTACAAGATTTGTTGAGTTCATTACTCAGACCACTGCGGCTGAACGTCCGAAATTTATGGGAAGATGGATGGAACAGTTTAGGAAATACTGCAAGAAGAAAGAAACTGGCGCGTAAAGACATAGCAGTTAGGTTTTTGATATATTTCCGAGTTTTCTTCGATTCTGATTATTGTGCCTAATTTTTTTAGGGTAACCTCCAAATAAACCTAACATCATTATCTAAGATTTAGGATACCCTAAAACTGGTGCACGTGAATGGAGTTACGTTTAAGCGACTTAGAGCCTGGTCAGAAAGGGGTTGTTGTTAGTGTCAAGGGAAGCGGTGCGACTAGGCGTCGCATTATGGATATGGGAATCGTTAGAGGATCCAGGATAAAGGTGATCCGCAGGGCACCGTTGGGTGATCCTGTGGAGTTCGAGATTCGAGATTACAATTTGACCTTGAGGAAGAGGGAAGCAGAGAACATCTATGTATCTTTGGAGGGAGAGTGATGGAAATACCTCTGGCAATGCTTCCTGTAGGAGCCAAGGGAAAGATTGTTGGAATTCATGGTGGAAGAGGAATAGTCAGGAGATTAAGCGATATGGGTTTTGTTCCGGATGTTGAGGTGAAGATTGTGCACTCCCATACTTCTCATAATCCTAGGCGTGGGGGACCATTAGTCGTCGAAGTGAAGGACTCGAGGATCGCCTTGGGCAGAGGCGTAGCTATGAAGATTATGGTGCAGGAAGTTGATTATTAATGGCTTACACAGTGGCATTGATAGGAAATCCAAACGTGGGTAAGTCAGTCGTATTCAACAATCTAGTACCTGGCGCCAGGCAACACGTAGGAAACTGGCCAGGCAAAACCGTTGAGAAGAAAGAGGGCAAATGCATCCACAAAGGAACCGAGTTAAAGATAGTTGATCTACCTGGAACCTACAGCCTCACCGCCCGCGCCGTAGACGAGCTTATAGCAAGAAACTACATTGTGGAAGAGAAACCCGATGTTGTAGTCCACATAGTCGATGCCTCAAACATCGAGAGAAACCTCTACCTCACACTCTTGTTGTTGGAGCTGGAAGCAAACGTAGTTATCGCATTGAATATGTTCGATGTCGCCGAGGAAAAAGGTTACAAGATCGATGTGAAGAAGCTTTCGAAACAACTTGGTGTGCCCATCGTTAAGACTGTGGCGACTGCTAAGGAGGGGATGAAAGAACTCAAAGATGAGATCGTCTATGCTGCTCAGAAAAAGGGTCCAGTAATGGCAAAGCCTAAGATAACGTACGGGGAGAAAATCGAAGATTTGATACACTCAATTGTGAAGATCATACGAAAGGATGAGACGCTGGCCCAGGGGTATCCGCCTAGGTGGCTGGCTATCAAACTCTTGGAGAAAGACGAAGACGTACTGGAGAAGATCAAAGGCAGTAGATGTCAAGGCGAACTCATGGAGGTAATATTATGAAAGCAAGAGACGTCCTTGGAGAGGACCCGGAAATCGTTCTGGCGGACAAGAGGTACAATCTCATCAGTACATTACTGGCGACAAGCTTGGTAAGGGGAGCCAAGAAGTGGACCCTAACCGATATGCTGGACAAGGTTTTCATCCATAAGGCTTTGGGCATTCCCGTGTTTCTAGCCCTGTTTTGGGCCATGTTCCTATTCGCTTTCGAGGCTTCCGCACCCTTCATGGAGATAATTGGCCTCTTCTTCGGAATGCTTGCCGAAGCATCAACAGGCATTCCCAATGAGGTCCTTGCCTCCTTTCTAGGTGATGGCATCTTTGGAGGTTTAGGTTTCATATTGACGTTCATACCTCCCATATTCTTTCTGTTCCTGGGCATAGCCATACTAGAGGACAGCGGGTATCTCGCCAGAGCCGCCTTCATAATGGACAGGATCATGTTCAAGCTGGGGTTACATGGAAGATCCTTCATACCCATGCTCCTCGGTTTCGGCTGCAACATACCTGCTATGATGGCTACAAGGAGCATTGAAGGAGAAAACGACAGATTAATAACGTTGCTGGTCAACCCATTCATATCCTGTGGTGCACGGCTCCCCGTGTATATCCTTATAGCGGGGGCTTTCTTCGGTTCAATGGCGGCTACAGCAATATGGTCCATGTATTTCTTGGGCATCGTCGTAGCTATACTGTTAGCGCTACTATTGAGAAAGACCATACTGAGAGGAGAGCCAGCTCCTTTCATCATGGAACTACCACTGTACAAAGCGCCCACATTTCACGGGTCTGTGATCCACATGTGGGAAAGGGGCGTTCAATTCCTTAAGAAGGCTGGTACATACCTCTTGGCTGGTGCAATAATGCTGTGGTTTCTATCGACTTTTCCGTGGGGTGTTGGAGTTGAACTCTCTTACACTGGACAGATAGGTCAAGCTCTTGCTCCTC
>DAOVMU010000138.1 GCA_030630585.1 Candidatus Bathyarchaeota archaeon
GAAAAACTGATTAGGGAGTTTCTGGACAAGAAAAACGTGTTTGCAGTTGTGGGCGCCAGTAGAAACTCCAATAAATATGGTCACCAAGTTTACAAAGACCTGCGGAACGCTGGGTATAAGGTCTACCCTGTAAATCCGAATACAAATGAAATTTTAGGTGACACGTGTTATCCAAGTCTTGAGGCTTTGCCTATAAAGCCGGATGTTGCTGATCTAGTGGTTCCAGCAAAAGTAACAGAGCAAGTGGTCAAGACTTGCAGAAGGCTTGGAATAAGTAAGGTGTGGATGCAGCCTGGCTCAGAATCTGAAACAGCGATTAGCTTCTGCAAAGAAAACGGCATGATCGTTATCCACGGAGTTTGCATCATGATTGAAAGGAGAAGCAGGCAGAAATAGCTTAAATGTGACTATATGTCTGATGTTTTTGGATGGAATTCAATCGACCCTTTAATGTAGTCTTTCCGGTAAGGTTTTTTCATGGATTTTGACAGCCGCTATGAGAAATAGTAGCGTGAATCCTGTTAATGCTGCGAAATCCAGAATAACTGAGTAGTAGCTGGTTCCTTGAATGCAGTAGTTTACTAGGTCTATGAAGTACGTTAATGGTGAAATGGATGCAATAATTCGTCCCCAGCCATGTATTGGGATGAAGACTCCGCTGATGAAAATTAGTGGAAACTTGACCAGGTTTGATATCATCATAACCGTGGAGGGAACGTCTGTAGGTGGGTAAGCGGACAAGAGAATACCGAAAGATGCGAAGCAAAATGCTGCAAGAATTATGCCTGAACAAAGAATTAAGAAGTGAGTTATGTTTACGCCGAGAAACAAACCTATCGTCACTGGGACAGTGGAGATTAGAAGGCCATAAATAAAGGAGGCTGTGACATCGCCTATGAATATGGCCCAAATGGAAACGGGTGTGGACACTAGTCTTTCTAAGGTTCCAGATCTTGCCTCAAAAGGTACAATCGCTGGGCCGATCGACATGGAAGAAAAGAAAATGGTCATTCCTAACAATCCCGTAAACAACTGTTCCATTGGCATGCTTCGACCGATAGAAAATGCAAGAAAGAGGAAAAGTGGCATGATCAGGCCAAAAATGACCACGGGTCCCCTCTTGTAATAAATGCGGAGATCTTTCTTAGCAATTGCAAACGCACGTTTCAGTTGTTCCAAGAATTGTTGTTCTACCATGTTCAATCCTTTCCATGCTCTTTTGTTAGTTTAATAAATACGTCTTCCAGTGTGGGGGCAAGCGTGTTGAGACTAACAATCATTAAGCTTTTGGAACGAGTGTAATCCATGAGGCTGTTTATGACGTTGTGTGGCTTATTTGTGTAGAGCCTTATTTTGTCGCCTATCTTCTTTGTTTCCGTTACGTTGAGAATCTTAGATAATTCATTGGCTAGTACAGGCTTGTTGAAGCTTACCTCCACCGACTTTAGACTGCTGCTTTCCATCCGGAGATTTTCAGGGCTGTCTACCGTTGCGATTTTTCCATAGTTTATTATGGCTATCCTGTCGCAGAGCTTGTTTGCTTCTTGCATATTGTGGGTTGAAAGAAAAACAGTTGTTCCATCTTCGTTATACCGTCGTATAGTGTCTCTAATTAGCCTTGCACTTTCTACATCTAAACCGCTAGTGGGCTCATCAAGAAAAAGAACTTGTGGTTCAGTCATTAAAGCCATGCACAAAATCAGTTTTTGTTTCATTCCTTTCGAAAAGCCTCTAACCAGATGGTTTCTTCTTTCATAAAGCCCAAATTCTTTAAGCAGATGCCTAGCCGTTTCTTGTCTTTCTTTTTTGGGAACCCCGTATAATTCGCCGATGAGCATGAGGTTTTGCCAAGCTGTGAGGTCAATGTAAGCGTTGGCCATTTCAGGGACAACACTTATGATTTGCTTTGCCTTCAAGGGCTCTTTGAGGACGTTATAGCCCATTATGGTTGCGGTTCCACTGTCTGGCCTTATCACTCCTGTTAATATGCGTATGGTTGTGGTTTTACCCGCTCCGTTTGGTCCTAAAAAACCGAAAATTTCCCCTTTCCTAACTTCAAAACTGATGTGGTCAACTGCTGTGATTTCGCCGTAATTCTTAGCCAAGTCTTTAACTTCTATTGCAGACTCCATGTGTACCACTTGCTTCTGCGAAACTGTCGATGGTGCACCCTAATTAAGGTTAAGTTTAGAATGTTAACCGATTGTTATTATTTTTCCAGAGCCTATTCTGACGTATTTCTCTCCAACAACCTTTGCCATTCCATTTCTTGCATCGTAACCTGTGCAGTGACATGGAGAAGCAATTTCAACGTTTAGTTCTTTTAGGAACTCGCCTACTTCTACGCCTGAGTTGGTGTCTGAAATGTGAAAGCCCCCCATAACCGCATACACTTTATCCACTCTTGAAGTTTTCCTTGCCCGTTTTAGAATGTTGATTATTCCAGGATGGCCACAACCAGTCAAAACAACCAAGCCCTTGTCTGCGACGTTGATTAAGAGCGAATGTTCGCTTATTCCAGTTGCCATTTCACCTGTTGACATTAAACCCTCAATAAATTCTGTTGGTTCAGAACACACTACTGGGTTTCCGTTGCCATTCTTTATCTCTCTTATTCCAGAAGAGTATACTGATGGAACATAAACTGGAACCGAATGCTTTACTAATGGCAGGATCTGGTTTAAGGCTCCGTAGTGGTCTCCGTGCCAATGAGAGATGAATATACCTTCGACTGCTGTTAGGTCTATACCCAACTTTGAAGTGTTTTTATAAAAAGATTCGAAGGAACCACTGGTATCCATCAAGATTGCGTGCTTTTCATTTTTTTTAAATGTTTCAACGTGAAACGATATTCCCCAACTTGAGGAAAAACTTTTTTCCCAAACGTCATTGTCCACAATTGTTGTCACCGTAACCGAATTCACTTCTCGCATCTTCTCACCTAGCCTTCCATCTCTGCAAACTGCCCATGTGACAACCATTCCGGAGTATAAGCGTTAGAGACAGCATCTCTCCTTGGGATGTATGGTTTAACGTCAACTATCGGTGAACCCTCAAAAGCGTCTAACCCCTTCACGGTTAACCTGCAGTCTTCAACCTTCATCAATTTTACAACACACAAGCCTATCGGATTTGGTCTAGACGGACTTCGACAAGCGAAGACACCAACTTTCACACCGTTTGCACGTCCTCTCGGAATAACCTGTAATATGCTTCTCTCTTTTTCATTATCCCGCAAATGAATCCAGTACAGAATTATCACGTGGGAAAAACCTTCAATTCCCTTCAGTGCATCGCAAAACTCTGGAAAAATCCACACTTTAGCCTCGTTTTCACCTGCACTTTCAACAACGCCAATAAATTTCAATTTATCTTTTCCATGCATGACGCAGTCGCCACATTTACTTTTTAATTGAGAAACTTAAAGCCTTTAAAGGACAAGCCTCAATGCATCGACCACATAATATACAATCCGTTGAACTCCCAATGTCTTCTAGTTTGGTTATTCCCATTCTACACGCCTTTAAGCACACGTCACATTTTTTACATTTCTCTTTATCTAAGCTTATGCTTACTATGCTCACTTTGTTGAATGCTCCGGCGATGGCTCCCATTGGACACAGGTAGCGACACCAGAAACGACTAATCAATAAAGCCAAAACAATTGTTAATGCAAGCGTAAACATGTGAATGGCGAAGGGCAAGCTGAATGTTAGACTTTGCCGATAACGTAAGCGGAAGAATATGGCTCCGAAAAGAGAGCCCGAAGGACAGAACTTGCAAAAAACAGTGTCCATAGCATACCATGCAGCCCCCAACACAACGAACAACACAATGAACTTTACAAACCAAAATCGTCTAACTTCAAAGCTTTTGTCACCTCTCAAATAACTTAGCAAATC
>DAOVMU010000065.1 GCA_030630585.1 Candidatus Bathyarchaeota archaeon
AAACAAGGTTTGGGCTATGTAATTATCACGGGTGATCCGCTTATCGGAGCGCGAAGAGAGTTTCTAGACCCAATAGAGATGGCAATTTTCAATTCAAACATCATCAAGGTGCTAGCAATTACTGGCGCTTACAGGATACTCCACCAAGAAATCGACAAGCTAATAAGAGCAATCAAGACAACGTCAAGTCCAACTCTTCCTAAATTGATAATTGACGTCGCCACCATTCGAGACAACTCTGATTTTCAAAATCCCTACGCAAAAGCCAAAGCCATAGCTGCTTATGAATTGACTGAGAAAATCGCCGAGATCAATGTAAAAGCATGTTTTATAGAGAAAGAAAGCGATAAATACATCCCGCTTGTCGCTTCCGCACACGAAATAGCTCAGGTAGCAGCTAAACTAGCTGAAGAAGCTAGGGAAATCGAAAAATACAGCGACACTTTGGTAAGGAAACCCCATTCAAAGAATGGGAAATCTAAAATGAAAACCAAATTGATGCTTCCTCCAACATTGGATGAATAATTCTGCAAAGAGTAGACTAAAGAATAGCTACATCCTCGTATATACCATATATGTGATTATATAAGGCATTTCGAACAACTATATATGCGGTGCGAATTACCTATAGATTGAAGGGTAAAAAAAATGAAAGGACTTGAAATAGCACCGCTAAAAGATAAGAGATTAGTTGTTTTGATTGCTGAAAAAGAGTACAATGAACCGTTTTGGATAACTGAACCTCCTTCTGCTCCACATTACCAGATGCTTTGTTCCCTCTTCCAACCCTCCATAGCTTTCCACAAGTTTCTGGACACACTTATTGAGAAAGTCAATCCTAACTTTGCAACTGAAGAGCTAGGTATGCGCTCAGAAAAAGAGTTCTACAAGGACAATGTTCTGGCTCAAATGTTTCAGAACAACAACATTCCCTTCTTTCCCGTTGATATTGACGGAAATGCCAAAACATATCTTGCAAGCAGCTTAGATAAAAAAATGGAGTCAAGAGATAGTATACTGAAATCTTTAGCTGAGTTGTCCAAGCAAAAAAAAGAAAAGTACTCTGTAGAAAAGGAATACTTGGTTGCTTATGGTCAATGTTTACAACTTGAGATTGATGAACAGGAGCGAGAAGTGAGTTTCTCTACAAGGGAAAGCTGGATTGTAATGGGTATCATGGATCATGCTAGAGAGTTTAATGTTGAAGAAGAGATTACATGTCTTCATATATGCAGTCCGGAGCATGTGGACGGAATTAAGAAGCTTCTGGAATCCGTGGACGTTCAAGTTGAAGTCCTTAAACTTTCAAAGAAAATAGTTTCAGCCCACATTGACGCTCGCTCAGATGATCTGGGAAATTTGTTGCAATCGATGCAAATTCAAGTTAAACCAGTGATCAAGAAAAAGAGTCCTCACGATTCACCGTACCTTCTCTTCTACTTAGACACTGACGAGAGAGCAAGTCCTTTTGACATTTGCATGGCGTACGACGCTGGATATAACGCCGTCATACCCTATGACAACGTGACCCCAAAAGACGCTGAAAAAATTGTTCAGGACACTATTTTTTCCAGAGGACCAAAAGCTGTTAAACACACATGCTTTTTTATTGGAGGAAGAAAAGCTGAAAAAGCCGAAGAAGTTCTTAAGGCTGTAAAGAACAGCATGTTTCCGCCTTTCCAAGCAAATGTAATAATTGATCCGGGCGGTGCGTACACAACAGCGGCAGCTATGGTTGCAAAAGTTGAATATGCTCTCTTATCTCACAAACTCGGTGACCTAAGGGATAAATCCTGCGCTGTTCTAGGCACAGGGGCTGTGGGACAGGTTACGACAGTTCTTCTTGCCAAGCTAGGATGCAATGTAACGATTGCCAGCCTTAATCCAAAACGCGTAGATGGAAAAGAATATGCCCAAAAAATTTCAGCGCTTCTGGCGGATCGACATAAAGTGGATGTAATAGGTGTTTTTGCACCAACACCCGCCAAAAAGCTTGAGATCTTAAAGAAAGCCGATATAGTGTTTTGCGCTGCTACAAGAGGTGCCCGTATCATAGACAAAGAACTATTAAATGAACTGAAACTCTTGAAAGTTCTAGTAGACATAAACGCCGTCTCACCTCTCGGAATAGAGGGCTTAGAGCTGAAAGACGACATGAGAGAAATAATACCTGGAATCTTTGGAATCGGAGCGCTTGCAATAGGTGAGTTGAAGCATAAATCAGAAAAGGAAATTTTGAGACAAGCACGAGACAATGGAAAAAAGATATATAATTACAATCAGGCTATACAGCTCGCAAGGAAACTGGTTCGAAAAGAAATTTACCCAGCTAAACTAACATTGACCCTAAAGTATCCCCATGTAAAGACTGATTCTAGATAGTCACTTTAAGAGCGCGGTTTATAGCTATCTCAGCTATATCCACTGCACACTCAGCGATTCCTTTTATACTGCCACGTATCGAACAAATCGTACAAACTATCAAAGCGTTCTTTTGCTTGGTCATAAATGTCATTGAAGCTATCTTTCGATCCAACTTCTCAATCTTTTTTTCTTGCTCGATTATATCAACTGAGGTGGCTATGTTCTTCGAGAAGAAAGCAGTTAATGCTTCACTATATAAGTTAACGGCTTCAGTACCAGCATTGAACAAGAGTGTTAGTAGCTGACGGGGTATTTCTTGTCGGCTTCCATCTAGCAGTATTAATTGCTTCGCTATGTTGGCGGAATAATCTGCAGCGCGTTCAACTCTATACACAAGAGTCTGGTAGTCCATGCAATCTAACGGATCGATGTCAAGTTGATTTGCCAAAATTGAATCTTGAGCTGCATCGCGAAACAGTCGAAGGAGGAAAAAGGAGAAGTGATCGACGTCATCATCAAGAGAGACAACAGCCTTCGCTAGCATTGTATCTTGGTCCCTTAGTGAATTTAATGCGTCCTGACACATAGAATGAGAAATTAAATGCATTCTTTGAATTGCCAATTCATGTGATGCGTTTCTCTCGTCTATCAATGTTTGAATGTGCATGCTTTTGGAGTCTGACACCATAATTCTCATGTAAAGCATCCTGACAATATTTCTAATCGCTTTTCTTTGTGGAACTGAAAATATCTTTTTTGACATAATTTTGATGCTGGAATAACCATTTAAATAACAGCCAATTATCCTGTGAACAGTTAAGGTTTCCTTCTCGTCTATTTCAACATGAAGGGTTATTTCTTTATGCTCTTTTTTCTTCTTAACGCTTGGAAAAATCACTAGAGAACGATCACGTTGAACAGCAAGAGAAACGGCATCCCCTTTTTTTAATTCGTTTAATGTCAACCAATGTTTCGGAAGAGAAATTACAAGAGAAGATCTGCCCAAGGAAATAATTTTACGTTCCACAGTTCTTCCTCACATATATTAGCTGATTCCACTGTACTATACATGTTAAACCAAATATATATTCTACTCTCAAATAGATCTAGCTAATGTGCCTCTTATTGAGTCGGTAATCGCAAAGGCAAAGAAGGAAAAAGCAGCAAACAATGACACATATACACATTACATGTTGTGAGTAGAGCAAATTTCACGCAAATAGCCTGCATCCTTATCTGTGTCTAGAAGAATAGAAGCTGTCTTAAGTTGTTTGACAAGGTTGCATCTTGTAGCTATTAACAATGCTTAAACGTTTCGGGATTGCCATCAGAAGTTCTCGATGATTTTAAATATCGAAGAATATAGTCTATGTAGTTGAACGTTGTAGGAGAATTCGAAAAGTTTGACAGAAGTTGTTAAAAAAGGATTGAAAAAAATCGGCATAACAGTTTCTAAACCAATCTTGGCTGCATTGTGCATAATCTTCGGTGTAATAGTAATTGCTTGGAAGGAATCACTCAACTTAATTGTAGGTTTATTTCTCATAATCGAAGGCATCTTGCTCTTAACAGACTATCTGGAACTCAAGCAACAACAGTAGCCATTCCGTCCACCATTCCAAGATCTATTTACCTTTTTTTCGTTTATCCCGTCAGCAATTGACTTGAACAAGGATGAATGCAATTGCCGAAAACTGAAATTCAGAATCTTCTGGCAGTCGGGGTTGACACAGTTTCCATTGCCAACTCTGCAAAAGAAGCTGGCTACAGGATTTACGCTGCAGATTATTTCGGTGACATGGACCTTCGACGCGTCTGTTCCGGGTGTGAAGCGATAGTTGAACAGAAACGTGGAAAACCTTGTGGAAGAATGGAATCAAAATTCAAGCCAAGGGCTTTTCTAAAAATGACGCAGTCTCTACTTCAAAAACATAAAATGGATGCAATATTGCTTTCTTCTGGTTTAGATGACTCCTTCGCAGTCCTGCATAGATTAAACGATTTGGTTCCAATTTTAGGGAACTCTCCAGAAGTTGTCGAGGCAGTCAGGAAAAAACCAGAATTCTTCAAGAGGCTTAAATATTTGGGAATAGCTCATCCAGAAACAGCAATGGCAAAAAGCGTCGATGAAGCAAAAGTTGCAGCCCTTGAGATGGGATATCCAGTTGTCGTAAAGCCTGTCAGAGGCTTTGGAGGATTAGGCATAAGAACTGCCCAGAGCCCAGAGGAAATAGAAAAAGCGTTTTCGGAAGCATTTCTGATTTGCAAAGACCTTCTAGTTCAGAAAGCCGTCAACGGAATTCATGCAAGTGTTTCTTTTCTCGTCGCTGACAAAGATGTCAAAGTTTTAACGTTAAATAAGCAATTGTTGGGGTTGGATTTTCTTTTTCAGCGAGAACCCTTCGGATATTGTGGAAACACTGTCCCCTTAGATTTATCTGGCTTGATTGCTAAAAAATGTAGGTATATAGTTGAGAAAATCGCTTTACACTTTGGTCTTAAGGGGTCAAACGGCATCGACTTCGTGATTTCTGAAGAAGGCACGCCTTACGTTGTGGAGGTAAACCCAAGATTTCAAGGAACCCTAGAATGTGTTGAAAAAGTTCTCGGGATAAATCTGGTTGAATCACACGTTAATGCATGCCTACATGGGTTTCTGCCAGCAACGGAACAAAAGACACCAACCTTCTGCACTCGATTAATTCTGCATGCTCCTGAACGTATCATGACCCCTGACTTAACTGTTTTTCGAGAAGTTAGAGATGTTCCTCTTCCAGGAATCATAATCGAGAAAGGAGAACCATTATGCTCAATTATAACTGAAGGAGAGACTCAAAAGCTTTCATTCCAAAACGCTAGAAGAACAGCTGAATCAGTTTTTAGTGTACTCCATCCAGCCTAGTCCTCAGAAAAAACCAAACCCATTTTCCGAACAGCCATGATTATAGGAGGTGTTATCATCATGTTTATCAAGGTAGACAATGCAGCCTTTATTGATGTTTCAACAGCTCCAACAACCCATATGGACTGCATTATACCTACATCCCACCCATAAATAGTCTGATATGTTTTGCAAGGTACTAAAACAAAAATGCGAAACAGCACGTCAGCCTCTAATCCTATGAAAGTGCAAAGGGCAACGATATGCAAAAGGTGCACACCGGTAGATTTAGTGTTCCAGAAACCTTTCCATTTTTTGATGGCAACGATCGATACAAGGAGACAACCGAAGGCGAGATAAACATCCCACATACCCCAAAAAGGAAGCTGTCGGGAAACTGGCGTAACGAAAAAAGCTCCCAACAGAGCAGAGTAATAGATTAACGCTACTTTCCATTTTCCCCTGAAAATAAGACTTGAAATCAGTGCACCTATTGGAGCGCCAAGTGTAAAAAGGAATTCTGGGGAACCTCGGAAATAAATGGAGTGACCAATCATCACTCCAATTAAGGTGGAAAAGAAACCTGCATATGGTCCCAATATTATTCCGTTGATAGGTTCAGCAATGAAAATCCAACTATACCATACACCAGAAATGTGCATAAGCGGTCCCATCAATAAGTCGCAGACTATGCTAAACGCTGCGAAGACAGCAATTAAGGAAATAAACAATGATTTTCTCAATTATTTCACTCAAATTCACTTATTCAAGCATGGGTTATTTTTTTGTTATTGTCAGATTGTTTTAAAGTTACTGCACTGAGAGGCTGTTTCCAGTTTGCTTGTTAACCTTTGAACCCTGCAAGGAGTTGAATGATTTTGAATTGTGGATAAAAAAATCTGTTTTTTCTTGGAAAATGGGTGCTTTAACACAATGGTTAGACCAGAATCTCTTTACTGATTCTTACGCTGCCGTCTTCGATGGGTATTCCCTCTTTCTCTAAAAGATTCCTTCTTGATTCAGCTCCCTTTTTCTCTCCTCCGAATCTGCCGTCAGATCTAACAACACGGTGGCATGGAACTATGGGCGCAAGCGGGTTCTTGTGCAAGGCATTACCCACAGCCCGATGAGCACGGGGCCTGCCAATTTTTTTGGCTATCTCCTTGTATGTGCTAATCTTTCCCTTCGGAATATTGAATGTGGCAACTAAGACCGCCTTTTCAAATCCCGTTTTATTGCTTAAGAAATTGATTACGTCTTCCTCGCTTCTGATCTCATCTTTCTTCATAAACCATCCCTTCTTAAAGACGATATAACCCTTATTTTAAGTCTTAGCACGCGTAGTCATTGAATACGTAAAATAGCGGTGCGAATACTTTAATAGGGGATTGCCAAAATTTGGGACTGATTGGACTGATTAGCTATGACTGAAGATGAGATGATTTGGGATCTCTCACAACTTGTTGAGAGTACTGACCTCACTTTGATTCAAAAGAAATTGACGTCTATGGTGGCTGAAGCAGAAAAAGCCCGGGACGTGTATCACGGCAAGATTGGCAGTCTTGATGCGAAAGGTCTTCTAGAGCTTTTGGAAATGAAAGACGCTTTGGTCCTCAGGTTTGAGGGAGCAACCATGTACTGCCATCTAATGTACTCAGCCAATTCAACTGATGATGTTGCCAAACAGCTTAACGATGCTGTTCGCAAGGCTTCTATGAAAGTTGGCCAAGCATTAGCCTTCATAGACATTGAGTTGGGCAAGCTTCTTGCTGAAAACCCGTCGTTGGTCACAGACCCTGTACTGGCAGAGTACAAGCATTATCTTGAAAGGATATTGAAAAGGGTGCTGCACATGCTCTCAGAGACTGAGGAGCGCTTGATAATCATGAAAGACAAGAATGGAATTGACGCGTGGCAGATGCTTCAAAGTGATTGGCTCTCTACCCGAACCTTCGATATAGAAATAGAAGGTGAAACAAAGACGCTTCCCTACGGTAAAATAATAGGTCTATATCAGAGCCCAGATCGTGACTTACGGAAACGAGCCAATCAAACAGTTTATGAGGGGCTTGGGAAGGATGAGACTATCTGGGCAAGCGCTGTCCGCGCAGTATGTGAAGATCATCTGCAAATGTGCAAACTAAGGAAGTATCCAACTCCAATGACCCAGAGCTTGATTGCCAATGATGTTGATCAACAGACCATTGACAGCCTTATGAATACTATTGAAAAGAATGTAGGTCTATATCAGAAGTATCTTAGGCTAAAGGCCAGGCTGATGGGTCTGGACAAGTTAGCCAACTACGATATTGTTGCTCCTCTACCTAACGCCCCTGAAAAGGAGTATGCTTGGAGAGAAACTTGGAAGGAAGTGGTGGACGCCTACATGGGATTTGATGAAGAGATAGGGAGTTGGGTTGATGAGATGTTT
>DAOVMU010000123.1 GCA_030630585.1 Candidatus Bathyarchaeota archaeon
AATATAAAGAATACTTATAATTGGAATGCATAAAGTTAACAATTACTAAGCATAGAATTAATTGAAGAGCGCATGATATCTATTTCTCATTTTCCTCAACCACCAACTTGCAATATTCCCCGAGTTTTCTAGTCTGTTTCGATTAAGGTTTCATCATCTTTTTTGATTTTCCAACATGTAAAATAGTAGCTTCTAGCCCCAGCACGGAATACTAAGTCAAAAGGTATAGAACCACAAACATTACAATGTCGAGCGTTAGTAAGTCTTTCTTTAAATTCTCTAAACAATCTTTTAGCGATTTTCCCATGAAGAGGTTTTGAATCTACACCTTTTCCTGAAAATACCCGCAAACCTATCGGAATAGTTAGCTCGTAATGTCTATCTTCATTCATAGCTATTCCTTCTTTTTATGTTTCAAGGCTTCTAAGATTAAGGCTTTCGAGGCTAATCAATTTCAATTACTGCAGGCTTTTTCCAACCGTGCTTCCACTTGTCTTTATCAAAATACTTGCGTATCCAACCTTTCACACCGACTGAAATCGTATGAACCTTTTTCAGATGCTCTCTTCTCTTCCTTTTCGGAATACGTAGACCGCATATCCTACAAACTACGTGTGGTTTTGGATTCATTTTCTCCACTTCGTTTCTTGATGTAAATAAGGTCAGTATTAAGGATTCTCTTCTTTTTTCTCATTTTCCTCTTGCTACTTAGGTTGGTTGGGTTGAAATTGCATGCATAACAATTTAAGGAGAAAAGCTCTATTCTCTACACTGAGATGTTAAGATAGGGCTTCTCTTCACAATCACCTAGTCCGTATGAGGATACATTCTACCTTGGCTTCTAAATGGTTTAGTGAACCCAGCCTTGATAGGTTCTGAAATGTCTTTTGGTAATTCAGGACTAGGAAAATCTATTGGCAATTCTTCCACCACTTCGGATTCAGTAACACAGTGTACTACCTGTATTATGCTAATTACCAGTAAACATGACAAGAGACACAAGAAGGTTTTATTCATATCCTTTCCCACTTCTTATATGATTAACTCTCATCAAAGTTGCATTTATAATTTAAGGAGAAATGTTCTAGACTAGTGTTTGCTTCACCTTGCTTGATATTTGTGTTCTTCTGTAGATTATGACTTCGCTCCATTACTTGTGCGTGCGCGTTCATAAGATGCTGCAAGTAAGGGCGATTGAATTGCGAAACGGATGAGGCAGCAGTATCATTTGAAGATTATTTTCTCCAAGATGAAGAGTATAATGTTAAGGATGATAACAAGACTCGATGTGAGTAGAGCTAGTTTATACGGATGATTCTTAGGGAAGGAACCTGTTGCTTCTCTTAAATGAACGATTAAGGATTTACTTGATGGCCCAAGTCCTTCGGAGACTTTTTCAAATCCCAGTTCAGAGTTTGGAAGGATTTCATTGAACCCTGAGATTAGCCCGTTCTGAATCCTAGCATACAACATTCCACTGATTTGTGCCTTGAAATCTAGTATTGCGTCTAAATCTTCAACTTTTTTCACTGTGTCATTCATTATTCTGAAGGGGACAAAAATCGCCGTTAAGCTCTGATCTTTGAACTCGTAGAAAATTCCTATGTGCAGTTTTTCTTTTCGGCAAATGAACAGGCCATTGTCGTCTTTCACATCTTTGGTCAAGATTGTAAGATCCATTGCGTGCACGATTCGCATAAGTAGCTTGAGGCTTTCTCCGCTCTTAGCCGTTCTCTTTCTGAACTCTGTAGGGTGTTGAATATGAAAACTGAAAACGGTTTCGACTGGGATTTTTGCTTCGTCCAAAGCCTTTGTGTCGTACCCTACGAAGAAGGAAAGGAATGGAGAAACAACATAGAATGAAGCTATGAAGAGAACCAAGGCGGGGACCTCGACTGCAATAAGCGTCCGGAAGAAATCGGGAATCGAAAAGGTTACCATAGACGCCGTGTAGGTGATTGGAACAAGAAACACGCCGAAGTAGATTTCTCTCGACATGTTGGGTTTGTTCAGCAAAACGCCTAAACCAATTTGTAAAACAAAGAAACTAAGAATAACGATAGCCCACATCACGGGATTATACAGATCTATTATTATCGCTGTCCTTACTGGTGTCACCACGCTAAAGATGAACCCATACAAAGCCCCGAGCAACAACCCGAGAAAGACGAAAAATCGCATGTGAACCTCCTTTATCAATAATTATTCCCTAACGGAATCATATGCCCCTATCAAAAAATAGTTTACGAATTTTCAATTCAGATTTTGCATGCATGCCACGTTTTATGGAAAAGTGCCCTATGGGAATTGATGGTACTGTAAAACTTTTGGGTTTTGCAAAGGGTTTTGCAACATCATTTTTGGCATAACTCCATAAAAACTATGTTGTGTTTCTTGCGCGCGCTTGTGTCGATTTACTTTATCCAAAAGGTTGCTGCGAATAAGAAGCTCCTCTATTTGCCATTCAGTTTTTTTTGAGTCTTGCGCTGTACGCATGCATGCACGCATATTTCGAGTTGGCTGAGCTCGTGGACAGCTATAAGGGCTACGTTGAAAGCGGAGAGCTGGACTACACCGCTGAGGAAGCCAGAGATTTTGAACCGAAACAAATCGCCTTGTTAACCCCTAAGAGAATCTAGCTGCTGTACCAGCTCGCCGTGTTGCGTGTGGAATCGATAAACGATTTAGCGCAAAAGGTGAGGCGAAACATCAAAAACGTGTATCAAGACCTGCAGGCACTAAGCGACTTCGGCTTTGTAATGTTAAAAAAGCGTGGAAAAAGAGCAACCATCCCGGAGACGCTTGTTAAAGAGATAACGTTTCTAATTCGCTAAGGACCACAAACTTGGACCGCGACAAGAAAAAAGGAATTGTAATCTACTAAATGTCCAGAATGAATCTGACAGTTACGTTTGCTGGTTTTTTCAATATTTCCATTCGATGATATGTAACGGCTTTCACCCCGACTTTCCGCGGATGCCTCTCAGGACTAAACTTTTCTCCCCAAATTTTCGCCCTAAGCCTAAAACCTTCTGAAGTTTCAGTTATATTCTGAATTTGGAACTTCGAGTAAAGCCTCTCGGTGATTTCGAACTTCACGATGAGCGCCTCAAGCCAGGTGTAAAGCAAAGCGTACTCGTCTTCCGCTTCAACCTCAACATAGTCTTCCTCTTTGGGCTCCACTTTCTCTACTTCTGTCATCACGTCAAACGTGGCAAGTGCGGCGTTTTCAAAGGCTTCGGCTAAATCTTTTCCGTAAGCGGCAACGTAAGCATCCGCTGTGTGCTCCAAAAACTCGAATTTTTTCTCCTTGGTCATGTCTTGAGCCGTGAAGTAATGAACTGCTGGGTTTTAAAATGGTTTCGCTTCGCATACTTATATAAAGCTATTACAGTGAAGTTTAATTTTGGCTGCGCCAACGTAGACTGCGCATGAGTGATAAGGATTGGCAAGAAACGGCTGTTTCAAGGTTCTCCTCGCATACTTCGCCATTGCGTTTACAATACTTTTAACCGGACACTTTTTCCCAGCAGAAAATGAAAACACAACTTCCATTCCTGTACTTCTCTCAGTTCTTTTGTTGATACCCCTTTTAGCATGGCACAAAAGTTACCGCAAAAAAGCAAGTCTTTCTAAGGAAGCGGATGGAAGAGATAAAGGAACGGTTCTCTTGTGGATTTTTGCGCTTTTCATCTTAGCACTATCCATTCGCATTCCATCCGTGCTGTTGTTCAATCTACCTTATGAAAAGACCCCGTTGATTTACCTCGTAATTTTGACGATGCTTATTGTTGAAAAAACGGATGTTTCTGCCTTCGGTTTTAAAACCAAAAATATTGGAAAGTCACTGCTGTTCGGACTACTGTGTTTTGTTGTTCTCGATGGTTTTGCAATTGTTTCCTCATACGTTCTAGTTTACGCCTTCACGAACCAGATGCCAGTTCAATCCTACGATGTGACACCTTTATTCTTAACGTTGCCTTTCATGACGTTATGTGTAGGAATAAGTGAAGAAGCACTTTTCAGGGGCTACATGCAAACGCACCTTGAAAAGTTTTACACGGTAAGAAAAGCCATACTCATTCAAGCAATTCTCTTCGGAGCTTGGCACTTCGTCTGGAACCTTTCACCATTTGACCCCTTCGGCATGCTTGGATACGTAGAAATCACGTCTTTAATAGGCTTATTCTTCGGTTACTTTTACAGCAAAACCAGAAATCTAGCTCCATTAGTGTTTGCACACGGACTGTTTGACAGCGTTCCACAAGGAATCATAGAAAACGAATCAGCTTTCAACGCCTTTCAAACAATTCCGTTGATAAATCAGATTCTAACATTTCTTTTGCCCTACGTTGTAGCTATGATATCAACATTTCTATTCTTAAAATACTTAGCACGAAAAATTTAAGGTTAAAAACATTTGCTCAAGTTTAACAACACTTTAACATTTTTCCTAGCGATTGTAAGAACGGTTGAGATTTAACCTTAAAAAGAGAGAAAATGGTGACTTAAAATGTTTTGGAAATTTTTTGAACAGCGGCGACAGTTAATTTTACGGTGTTTTCAGCGTCCTTTAAGCTGAGTAGCG
>DAOVMU010000016.1 GCA_030630585.1 Candidatus Bathyarchaeota archaeon
ATCCTTACTGACTTACGTACAATTGTGTATAGAACTAAGAACATTGCAAATTGCGCCGCCATATTTATTACCGTTACACAAAGCGTCGCTTCAATAGGGTTAAGTGTGAAGTTTGTCAAGACGTAAAATGCCGTTGGCAATGTTATCGCCGAGCGAATATAAGGCAAAGTGAACACTTTGAATAAATTGCTTCTTGAAAGCTGTTTGAGCGGTATTTTTGCCTTTTCATCTATTCTTTCAACTCCAAAAAGCACGGAAGAAAAAAACTGTGACATTGTCACTATGAAAGCGTCAACAGCTAATAGAAACAGTATTGGCGCGGCTTCTCTGAAGGCCACGTCTAAAATGGTTATGTAAGAGTCTGGCATCGCCATAACTCCTGCAGTCATTGGAATTGCAAACATTAAGACCATTTTTAAGGAGGTTGTTATGTCCTCTAAACTGTTTTCAGCTAGCAGTTTTGGATACAGCGCATATGATATGAAAAAGGAGTATGCGATTATGTTTGCGATAATCGCTGCCGTTGCGTAGTTTCCTCTTGCTGCTTTGCCACCGTAGATGAAAAGAAGTATAAATATGAAAGTGGTTGCTTGATTTCCAGCTAAGTTGTAAATGTTTGCGACTGAGCCTTTAAGCCATTCTTTTACGTATTCCCATTGGATTTTTTGCTTTAGTTCTTCGGAAACCAGTTTTACATAATATATTATTTGAATTAAGATGGCTACTGTTATGCTTAACATTGCTCCTAAAAGGGGTTGTCGGAACTCTACGATCAATATGTAAGCAAGGGCTATCTTGCATACTTCTTGAATGAGCAAGCCGTAACCAACTGCTCGTGGTTGTTTTGCGCGTAAGCATGCTTCAAGCGCGATAATTAGGTAGCGTTCGATAATTTGGGCTGAGGCTACAAAATAAGGGATTACATATAACGCGTGGATATTAAGTGTCGACGTGACCATTGGAACCAGCGGGACATAAAGAGTCACCGCAACAAGCCCAATTACTAAGTTCGCAATGAGTCCGGTTTTTACGGCCCCTTCTTTTCCACATGCCACAAAACGTGTTGTCCAAAATGGAAGGCACGAGGCGAGAAGCAGAAATACGCTGTCAGGTCTGATACGTTTGACCATATTCCGTTTGTGGGTTTTCTAGGCTTCTTATTAAAAGAAGATTGAAAACTAGCCCCGTAGTTACGCTTAATATTTTGGCTGCAAAAATTATAAAACCAGAGTATTGTAGCCTAATCTCGTCTTTAGCCAAAGCTTCACCTGAACGTTGTTAATAAGATCATAGAGAGGTTTTTTAGCTTTTAACGTCTTTAATTACTTGTTGATGGCGTACGAGGGCGAGGAGAAGAGAGAAATTGGATGGTTGGTGTTGTGGCGTTGTGGTGTTTGCTCGGGATGAGGAGAAGGTGATCAAAGAGTGTCTCAAGAGTTTGAGGCGTCAAACTGCGAAGTTGTTTTTGGTTGTGGTAAATGATGGTAGTGTGGATAAGACCGGTGAGACTGCTTCGAAGTGTGCTGATGCTGTTGTCGACTTACCTAGGCATGAGGAGAGTTGGGCTGGGAGATCTGAACTTGCAGGCGTTGTCAATGCTGGGTTTGATGTTTTAAAGGAAAGGAATGTTGCTTATGTTATGATCAGTGGGGCTGACGCGGTTTATCCTCCGAATTATGTTGAGGAGGTAACTAATAGAATGAAAAGTGATGGCGTTGTTCTAGCTTCTGGAGTGGCGGAAGGTGAGATTTCTCGGTCTTTATCGCCTAGGGGATGCGGTCGGATTATGAACGCTGAATGGTTTAAAAGTGTCAGATTTGAGTATCCTCAAAATTATGGTTTTGAGGTATACCCTGTTTACAAGGCTCTTTCCCAAGGCAAGAAAGTTGCGGTTTTTCAAGATTTGAAGTTCAGGTTGTCGCGGGAAACTCGGCTTTCGAAGCAGAAATCGTATTTGTGGGGCAAAGGTATGAAGGCTTTAAACTATTGGTGGCTGTACGCTTTCGGGAGAGCTGTTCTAACTGGTTTAAGGCATCCAGTTGCGGGTTACCTGATGCTGAAGGGATATTTATCAAAAGTCTCGTTGTATGATGATATTAGAGAGTTTGTGCATGATTTTCAGAAGAAAACGTTTTTTAAAAGGTTGAGGGAAGTTCTGTTTTAGTTGGGAGGTTTGGGTCTTGATCATTGGTTTGAGGCATGATGTCGATGAGGTTTATGGTTTGCGATGGGGTTTGCCTAAAGTAATTTCTTTGGAGAAGTATGGTGTTAGGTCTACGTTTTTTGTTTGTGTTGATGTTATCCGTTCTGATAAGGATTGTAGTGTTCTTAAGCGGATTGTAGGTGATGGTTGGGAGATAGGTTTGCATCTGATTAACACTATTGGTAATTCGAAGTTGCCCTCTCCTAGAGGTGAATTGGAGCTTTTAGAGAAGCTTGTTGGTGTTCCAGTTTATGGTGTGGCTCCTTGTGGGAAGACTGTTGGGTTTAGGGGTGATGTTACATGAAGGACTACGGATTCTCTTGGTTTGGATTATATGGAAGGTTATGGTGTTCCTAATTTTAAGGTGAGTAATTTTGGTGAGGTTGAGGTTATCTGACTACCGTTTCGCTTAATGAGTGTAGGAATTTATGTGATTGCCTACGTTATCAATATGGATGCTTTAGATGGAGGAACATTATGTCTAAAAGAAAAGAGAAAAATAAAATACTCTTCGTTTACTCATCTCTGCCTTCATTTGTCCGCAGGGATTTAGAAATTCTTGAAAGATATTTCACTGTTAAAAAAATGAAAATTACGACTTACCGTGTTACTAAGAAAGGCAGCGACCCTTTAGCATTTCTGAGGCTGCTTAAAGGAGTTTTATGGGCTGACGTTGTCTACAGCTGGTTTGCCCGTTGGAACGCCTTTTTTATAGCGCTGTTTTGCATGTTTTTACGCAAAAAGTGCATAATAGTTGTCGGAGGATATGAAGTGGCATATGTTCCGCAGATGAACTACGGTTCGATGCTAAAAAGGCGGTCCGTTTACATTGTCAAATTTATTTTTAGGTTTGCTCATAAAATCTTGGCGGTTTCCCGATTTAGCCGACGAGAGATCCTTAATTACGCAGCGCATGAAAAGGTTGAACTAGTATACAATGGAATCGATTGCAAAAGATTTAAACCATGTGGTGAGAAGCGGAACAATTTGGTTCTGACTGTTGGTCCGATATCAAAAGAGCAGATCAAAATTCATGGATTGAACACTTTCATAAAGGCTACTAAGCTTCTGCCTAAGGTTGAATTCATAGCTATAGGTCTTTCTAAAGATGCTATCGATTCCTTATCTGAGTCTTTAACGCCAAATGTAACTTTGATGGGGATTATCCCTCAAAAGGATCTTATCCCATACTATCAAAAAGCGAAAGTCTATTGCCAACTTTCCCTTAGAGAATCATTTGGTGTGGCATTGGCTGAAGCGATGAGTTGTGAGTGCGTGCCAGCGGTCACCAAAAATGGTGGAGCGATGTCGGAGGTAGTGGGAAACACGGGCTTTTTTGCTTGCTTTAACGATCCAGAGAATGTCGCAGAAATGATAATGAAGGCTTTGAAATCCTGGAAAGGAAAAGAGGCGCGAAAGAGAATAGTAAAACATTTTAGTATTACGAGAAGAGAAAAAACATTGGTAAATCTAATACAAAAGGCAGTGGGTTCATTATGAAGAAAAATGACAACTGGGTCATAGGAAACAATGTTAAAATAAGCGACAAAGCTCGGATTAATGTTTCAGAATACTTCGAAATTGGAGATAGAAGCGTTATCCGGGACAACGTGCTAATTGAGGGCCGACACATTGAAATAGGGAGAGAAGCATGGATAGATGAATATGCTCACATTGGAGGCGGAAGCTGTTTTGATGATCAATCCTTCTTGAAGGTTGGAGATTTTTTACATATGGGTAAATTCTCTCACATAAACACTGCAAGAAAAGTTATAATCGGTGATGAATGCGGGGTAGGCATAAACACTAAAATCTTTGCTCATGGAGCATACCTTTCAGCCTACGACGGATTTCCGGTACAGTTTGCTAACGTCGAAATTGGAGACAGAGTTTGGCTACCTAACGCTTGGGTGAATCCTGGTGTGAAAATTGGAAATGATGTGGTTGTTGCTGCCATGTCTTTAGTGAATCGAGACTTGCCAAGTGGTTGCTTAGCAGGCGGGATTCCTGTAAAGATATTGAGGGAAAATGTGTATCCTAGAAAATTAACTTCACAAGAGAAAAAGCAGCTAGTGGCAAATATAGCAAAGGATGTCCGGATGGAGTTAAAACTTGAAGGCAATAGGATTCGTCTTGAGCATCTTGATACGAAGGAGGTTACAATATTCGATTTGGAAAAAAAGGTAATTGAAGGTGTTGGAAATAATAGAAGTGAGGTTGTCAAGAATCAACTGCGTAGATATGGCATAAGATTCAAGTATTTCTTGGAAAACGGAAAGTACAGACCATGGTAGTTTTAGTTGTAGGAGCACATCCTGACGACATTGAATTTGGGTGTTTCGGGACTCTGGCTAGATTGTCAAAAGAGACTAGCATACATTTTATCGTTCTGTCTGCAGGCGAATTAAGTGGACCAAAGAACAAGAGAATTCAAGAATGCAAAGAAAGTGCCAAATTGCTTGACGCAAAAGTGACTTTTTTTGATTATCCTGATGGTGGCATACCTGTTAACGTTGAAATTATTGATAAGCTTAGATTTTATGTTGAAAAAATTGTGCCGCACGCAGTGTTCACGTTGTATCCTAATGATACTCATCAGGATCATAGGAATGCGTCTAAAGTGACGATTTCTAGTTGCGGGAATGTTGATGAAGTGTTGTTTTATGAGGTTCCTAGCACAGAGAGAGATTTTCATCCTAATGTTTTCTATGATGTTACTGATTATTTTGGCTTGAAGGAAAAGAGTTTGCGTTGTCATAAGACTCAGAGAAAAAAGTCTTACTTGAATTTAACTGAGATACGAGGGCTTGCTGAATATCGGGCGTATCAATGTGGTCGCAACAGTCGTTTATTCGAAGCTTTCTGTCTATACAGGGTAATTAAATAACCAGATTAACCAATTGTCATGCTGAGCCCGTTTGTTCCCTCTGTGCAAAATAGGTTTGAGACAGCGCATGCGTAAACTTTAGCGCTACACACTTGCCTGAGAACCCATTTAGCGAATCGCTTTGAAGAAATGGCGGGTTCCAATTTGAGGTCTACAAGGTATCTTTTGGGTAAGCTTTGGTGTAGCGTTGGCAGAGGCTATGTCTTGTTGCTGTGTGCCGGTTGCTACAAGAAGGTACGCCCTTCCGGAAGTTGTTGGTGATACTGGCTTTTATGCACTCTACAATGACCCTAAAGCAACAGCAGAAGCAATTAAAAAAGCTTCAAAATCTGATAAAGGAATAAAAACCAGAAAGAGAATTAAAAAAGGTTTTTCCATAAAGACCAGAGAAGAAAAGCTTATCAAAGAAATATTAGACTTGCCGAAAAATAGCTGAAAAATGTTAGGTATATGCTTACCGCGATAGATGCTTTATTTGGAGTTTAGCTCTTCTGAGCATGTATGCATGTTGTAAATTTTAGTTTCCGTATTTTGAATGTTGCCTCTTCAAGGATTCGCTGTATTTCATCTGAATTTTTAGAGACCTCCATAACGATATGTTTAGTTTTCTTTAAAGTTTCTTTTGCTCCTACAAGAACTTGATATTCAGAACCTTCAACATCTATTTTCAGTAGTTTTATTGCTGGAATTTTCTTACTTACTTCATCTAAAGGTGCTGCTTTAAGTGTGAAGGATTTACTTTGATACCATTTAACAGGTGAAGCCCACCCATAGTAACCTTCAGGAAGGTATACATTTAAAAGCGACGATTTGCTCCAAGCGGCTTTACCTATCACTTTGATATTTTTTAGATTATTAAGGTTAACATTTAATTTTAGAACTTTAACAGTGTCTGGTATAGGCTCTAGTGCAATTACTTGCCCTTTTTCTCCAACAATTTTTCCTGCTAGAATCGAGTAGTAACCAATATTGGCGCCTACGTCTATAAAAACATCGCCTTCACTTAAAGATTTTAATATTAACTCGTTTACATCGCCTTCTCTTCCCGGCATTACGTTGTAAAGGTCGTCGCTGAACCGCCTTACATAAAAGTAAACACCATAGCTTTTGAAGTACACTATGCCCGAAACGTAAACTTTAGGTGAAAGCGCCAGCGGAGGATAAATGGAATAGGTAAAAGCGTCTATGATTGATGAAAAGATTAGACCTAACTGCATTTTAAGAATGGTTCCCCTCCCATGCTTAAGAATTCTCAGCCAAAACCTAAATCTACCAAGTAAACGTCTTGGAATAGTAAGAATCTTCATTCTCTGAATTCCTCGGTTGAATAAATTTGCTGATTCTCTCACGAATATTAAATCTTTCCTTCGCAATCTTCTCTCGATAAGTTTCTTCATGAGCCTTAAAAGGCTAATGCATTCTGGTATCGTCTTTGGATTGTGAAAAATTCTTAGGCTTAAGAGCTCTTTTCATCCTCCGATACTTTTTTCTGCAGCCTCGTTCGCCTTCTCAAAAACTCTCTCCGCCTCGCGAATCAACTCCTCATCCCTAACCTTCGAAAGCATAGCCACAGCCGTTTCATAAGCCGGACGATAAATAGCCCTGTTAATACCTCTCTCTCTTTCACCGTAACATACCGTCTATCCCTCTCCACAGCCCTTATAAAACCCCTCAATTCAGCCAACGCGCCCTTCAGCTTTAACTCGTCAGCCTTCCTCTGACCCGCATCCACCAAGGCCTCACTCCTCAAAACCAAAGTCACAGACCCACCCTTCAAACAAGCCCCCATCAAACGCTGAACCGCCTCACCAACCATAAGCCTCTCACCTCTATAAAGCTCCTTAAAACCGTCAAAAACAAACCCGTCAACCCGCAACCCAGTCTGAACTTCAGGTCGCCCTTCACCACTACCAAAACATGTTACAAAAACTAATAAACACCTAGGGGGAGACAAAAATTAACAGAGAAAAAAACCACAATTAAATAACTCAGGCAATCATCGAAAACCTATATAGTTTCAAAAAGTTAGCTCTTTTCAAGATACTTATGGATGAAGGTTTATATCTCTGTATACAAAAAGTATACATAGTGTTTACAATGACGCAAACAACAGTCGTAACCACCCGCATCAAAAAGGAAATCAAGGAAGTTCTGGAAAAAGCAGGCATTAACATTCCGAAAGTCGTCAGACAACACCTTGAAGAACTCGCTTGGAAACTCCAACTCAAAGAGGAAACAGAAAAACTAAGAAAACTCCTAAAAAACGTCAAACCATCAGAAAAAGGATTCTCTGAAAAATCAGTGAGGGAAGACCGTGCAAGTCATTGACTCATCAGCACTAATCAAATACCTAACAAAAGAAGAAAACTGGCAAAAAATCGAAAACCACATAAAAGAAGGATGCGCCACACTAGATCTAGCCATGAAAGAAACAGCAAACGCACTAGTAAAGAAAACAATAAAAAACGAGGTAGACATTAAAACCGCAAAGCAAATAATCGCCCACCTATCCAGAATAGTCAAAATCATGCCGCAAAAAGAACAGTTTGAAAAAGCCTTGGAAATATCAATAAAACACAAAATAACCATCTACGATGCGTTGTTCATAGCGTTAGCAGCGAACACACACCAACCCTTACTAACTTCAGATAGAAAACAAGCAGAAACATCCAAACAATACGGCGTAACAACAATCCTAGTCTGAGAAGCTAAAGTAAGCATACAAAATACTGACGTATCTACGAACCTTCACCAAACCTCTCCATTAATTCTCTTTCTAACGCTTCCACCTTTTCCTTAATCTTTTCAAGTTCCCTTCTGACGTCTTCATCCTTAATCTCTTCTTTCCGCTTCTCATTAGACTCTAAAATTAACCGCAAAAACTTTGAATCATAATTCTTCAAAAGCAACTTAGTATTTGGAATCAAGCAGTGTCCACCAATCACGCCTGGAAACATCACTGGCCTGTCAAACCTTATACGGTGAGTGTCATCCAAAAAATCCACCATGTCATCAAAATCTGCTCCGAAACGCTTTGAAATGCGATGCATTTCTTGGAAGCAAGCAATCATCCAAGCTCTATAAGTAGTCTCAAAAAGCTTTGCTAATTCAGTTTCTGCGCAGCTTTTCAAAACTTTGGGTTTAAAACCTGCTGTTCTAAAATGTCTAAGAGCAGCTTCACCAGCCTTTACATTTACACCTCCAACGTATTTTGTCCAGCGTTTCAATTCCCATTTCATATGCTCTAAGCTTTTGTGCATTCCGCGAACAGGAGAATGGGCGACAAGACAGCTGCCCAGTTCATGAATCTTCTGTGTTGTTTCAGGCGGAACTGTACTATTGATTATTAAAAGCTTAGGTTTAAACCGTTTTGCATAACCCACCACGAGATTTGCAAACTCATCTTGGTTGAAGCATGGAATGCAAATGTGCATGATATCCACTTTGTCTGGTACACCTTTCTGTTCAATGCTACTCATCCTTGCTTCATTGATATCAAGACCATAAACGAGAAACTTGTCGCATTCTCTTAACAACTTGTAAAGGGGGAGTCCAACCTCACCTAGACCAACAACCAAAACCTTTTCCTCATCCAACTTACTTCGCCTCCAACGGAAAGATAAAATACTATTCAAAGGCATTTAAACTTCACACTAAAACACAAAAAGGGAACGGTATGCAAAAAGTGAAATTGGGGAAAGGTGTGATAATAGGGGAAAACGTTCAGTTCGGAGAGGATGTTGTTGTCTGGAACTACGTTATCATAGGTGACAACACGAAAATAGATGACGGGACCCATGTAGGAAGTTTCTGCGACGTGGGAAAGAATGTTATGATAGGAAAAAACTGTAATGTACAAGCTCATGTAACTATCAGCAATGGATGCAGAATAGGCAACAACGTATTCATAGCCCCAAACAGTAGCATCCTAAACGACAGATTCCCCCAAAGCGAACCTATAACGCCTCCAATAATAGAAGACGACGCCATAATTGGGGGATGCGTTGTAATACTGCCAAACACAACAATAGGCAAGAGGTCAGTCGTTGCAGCCGGAAGCGTGGTAACAAAAGATGTGGCCCCAGAAATGGTAGTAAAGGGGGTCCCAGCGAAGCCTATGATGACGCGAAAAGAATACGAAGCAAAAAAGAAAGATTTTGCCAAGATGCAACCAAGGTGAAACAATGAAAATATGGTATGATGCGTGCACAGGCAAACACATCCGATATGGAGCAATAATAGCTAATCACTTCAGACAGTTAGGACACGAGGTAACGCTGACAACAAGAACGCATCCAGACACGCTTGCATTAGCAAGATTCCTAGGTGAAGATTTCATTCCGATAGGAAAATACGATCCAAAATCACTTTTCACAAGACTGCAAGAAGGTTCCAGACGGACTATCAAACTCGCGGAGCTATTCCGAGATAGGATTCCAGACATTGCCGTCTCACATCAATCAGTCGATCTATGTCGAGTAGCCTTCGGACTAAGTGTCCCGATAATATTAACGGCAGACACACCACATGCTACAGCAGTAAACAAACTGACGATACCTCTGGCAAACGCGTTGGTCGTCTCAGAAGCCATCCCACAACGACTCTTCAAAAACTATGGCGCGGAAACAATGGTTCAGTTTAAAGGAGTAGATGAAGTTGCTTGGATCAAAGACTTTAAGCCATCAAAAATCTTTGAACTGAAAAAACCGTTAATAGTTGTCAGGCAAATGGAAACAAATGCATCCTACGCGCTTGGAAAAACAGACACCACTGAAAAAATTGCTGGAAAACTCACTTCATTAGGAAACGTTCTTTTCCTTACAAGATACGGCAAACCAAAAAAGAAAGGCTTAATCATTACTAAGGATTTTGTGGACTCTGCAAGCCTTGTAGCACACGCAGATCTCGTCGTAAGCACAGGAGGAACAATTGCAAGGGAAGCAGCTCTGCAAGGGATCCCAACAATCGTAATATCAGAATTCGGCAAAATACATGTAAATACGTACCTCTCACAGAAGGGTTTCCCCATTTTCATTGTTGACGCATTAAAAGTGTTGACCATTGCAAAGGAACATTTGGGAAAGAAGTGGGATGTAACAGAAAAGCTTGCAGAACTAGAAAACCCAGTACAGGTCATCGAAACTGTAATGAACAAAACATTAAAAACAAAAAAGAACATTTCTGGTGAATATGGGCCGGTTGTCTAGCTCGGTTAGGACACTTGCCTTCATAATGCAAGCCTGAAGCAGCCTTTACGAGGCTGAGGTCGCCGGTTCAAGTCCGGCCCGGCCCACCAGAACACAGATCCGAGGGATTTGTCAAGGGGAATTATTGTTGTTACCGGCGGAACTTTAAGCTTTCAGGGCGGTGAGGATTTCTTCTAGATGGCTTGATTCTGCTTTCCACTTCGGTTCTCTGGATTGCCTACAGTCTTTTTGGGAAGAAAGTGATGAAGAGGTTTAATCCTTTTCTCACAGTGGCGCATGTAACCATGCTAGGGGGATTGTGTTTAATCCCTTTTTCTTTAGCTGGAAAGTCCTTTCACCGAATATTTACCACGTGTCTCCACGGGTGGCTGGCAATTCTCTTCTTTTCCCTAACTTGTTCGTTATTCGGATACTACATTTGGCTCTACGTTCTAAAACGAGTGGGAGTAGTAGTGACCAGTTCATTCGTATTCGCAGAACCATTAGTCCCTGTTATGTTCGCGATAACTTTCCTTGAAAAAAAGTTAAACCTATTCATCCTAGCAGGACGTCTTCTAATCTTTATGGGAGTTTACCTTGCAATAAACGAATAGAATGGGAAGGCTAAGCAAAACCAGCTAAATCGCACGCGTCGATTTACGTTGTTGAACAAGAACAATCGAATGTGTTGAAAAAACGATTAGGGAAGATTTCCTCACGAAATTAATCTCCCAGAAACTTTATGATTTTTCTCGGATTGAAAACGCTGAAGCTTGCGCTCCACAGTTTTCCACCGATTTTTGGGATTAACCCTGTAGCGTCTGTTCCAAGCTTGCACACAATTGCGTGCTCGAATAACCCTAAACGTTCAATATTTACTACGTCGCGGTTGCACTTTGTCCGTCTTACAGCTAGTATCACTCTGTTGAAGGACACACCTAAGACCACCAGTCTATCAAGCAACGATTTCGTCCAACTTCTGTAAAGGGCAAGCTGTCTTTCTGAGAATACAGCCTCAATTTCATTGTTTTCCTCATTAATGGCGTAGACTTTGACCCATAATGGCAGATTTTTGATGAAACCGAATAACTCAGCTATGTTCTTAAGCGCCGTTTTTCTTCCATCGACCAGTTGAGCTTGTAAATGCTGCAAAGGGATTGAAGCGTCTGGGATATTTGGCGAAAAAACGCCCAAATCTACGTTGAGTTCTCTCTTGTTGAAAGCTATAACGTACGCTCTTACTGTGGAGAACTTCTCCACATTTTCCAAAAGTGTCGGGCGGAGTCCTATTTCTTCAGCTATATAATGTGTCGCCACCTTTTCATCTTCACCCGAAACTGCTATTTCGACCCATCCGCGGGAAGAGACTCGGCAGATTTTCGTTTCAACTTTCAGACCTTTAAGCATGGACTTTAAATTTTTGTCAACAAGTTTTAGTTGAACGTTACTGTAGACTTTTGTAGACAACGCTACCGTGGGCATTCGCAGTCGCCAATCAAAATCAACATCTCTCTATGTAACTCTCGTAATCTTGTGATGGTAGAGGATGGCAACTTCTCAGAGCGGAATTTTCCAATTGTTGTTTCTATCGGCACTCTTTGCGAACCTTCAATCAGCTTATCTGCGTACGAAACAATTTTTTCTTCAAGCGTTTGCGGTATGTAAATGTCTTTTGTCCATCCTAATCTTTCAGCCTCTTTTGTTGTTATGCCGCCGCCAACGTGTCTATTTATTATTGATATAACTGGTTCTGGTAAACCTAGTGATCTTGCGATTTCTGCTCCTACAACCGCGTGATGAATGCTGTGAGTTTTTGAGCGTCCAATGTCATGTAATAGAGCTCCTATTTTCACAAGTTCTAGATCAACGGCTAATCCCTTTTCTTTGCAGGCTTCAGCAATTTCAGTGGCAAGCCTAGCTACTGCTTTACAGTGCTTTATCACGTTTCTTGAGCATCTACTTTCATAGAGAAGTTGTATTGCTTGGTCCATTGATGGAAGCTTTTCACTCACTCAGTTCCTTCCTCAACTGCTCGACTTTCTTCGTTAATACTTGGATGATTTCGTTATTGTCATAATGCATTGATGGTTTGCCGCATGTGGGGCATTTAAACAAGAATTCCATAGCATCTTCGAATGGGATTTTCTTGCATCCTTGTGTGTAACAATAATAGAACTCGTGGTTTTTCTCGTATTCCAGCCTGTGGTTGAGTTTTTCAAGCACCCGACGTTTTTGACTTAGTATGAAACCCTCCAACTGGTCTGGCTGTAGTTTCCAATTAAATATAAACCATCCAGTGTTTGGGTCGCGTGTTCTCCTTAGACTTACGAGGGAGTGGTCATAAAGTTTATAGAGGATTTTTCGGACGGAATTAAGTCTTATTTCAGTCTTGTTCGCTATCTCATCATCGGTTATCTCAGATGAGTTTTTAAGAATCTCAATTAGTTTAACAGCCTCCTCCTCGCCTAACGCTTCTGCAACCTTTATCAACGCGGAATCGTTAATAGACACTAACATAGCGACCATTTCTGCCTAACTTGTTGAACATCGGTGTTTCTCTGTAATAGTTATAAGTAATCTTCGATTTAAATCTCTTCTCAATTGGTGACTCTAGTTTTTCAACGCTTAAATAGGGTGTATCCGTCCAAGAGGAATTTGAGTGATGCCGTTAAGGCGAATGAAGCATTGCTGATTCTGGTAGAACCAAGAGAGCTAGACATAAAACCAAGCCTAGGCTTACCAGTTCTGTAGGAACACTAGGTCTCTCTTTTCAGTCTATTTTTTTCGATACTCTAAAATGCGATTCCTTTCCAGCACTCACGTAATCTCCGCCCA
>DAOVMU010000145.1 GCA_030630585.1 Candidatus Bathyarchaeota archaeon
CAACTTCTTTATGGGAAAGTTTCTTAGGGTTCTTAGATGAGCTTATGCTGCTGAATTCCAAGAATTTTTTGGCGGTGATTTCCCCGATCCTGTGGAAATGGTTTTTCAGGAATTCATGCATGTTCCGGTAAGGTGTGACGTGTATGAGGCGTTGAAGAAGCTCCACGTCGACGCCATACGGGTGGGGTAAGGTTTCCTTCGGCGGGTCAGGCATCTTCTCAGTGACCCTGGCAAACTTGTATAATCGGCCTTTAGGGTCAACAAACGTTAGATTTGCATAAGGGTTGACCATGGCTGTCTGCTTAAAGTATTCCAGAATTTTAGGCATGGCCCTACTGTAGTCGCCTTCAAGACTGAACTCAACTATTGTTCCGCTCCATCTTTCTTTGTTTATGAGAACTTTTCTGTCAAGTATGAGGGGCCGATTTCTTTGGATGTCAATCATAAGCTTGTACGCGTAGATTTTGGACATGCCTGTGCTTGAAATTATGCTGGCGGCCTGATGAGTTGTGATTTGTCCATATAAAATTGCCATTTTTCCGCCTAAGCCGAAGGTTCCTCTTTGCTGTTTCGGCTTGTATTTTGAGCCGTAAAGCACTTGTCCAAAGGCTGATGGTATGTGTCTCGGCTGAACTCCTACACCGTTGTCTTCAACCCTTAACTTGTAAACGTTTGTTTCTTTGTCATCCTCATCTGCGTAGGAGAGTCTAACATAGATGTCTGGCGGTATCTCCAGGGTTTCAGCAGCGTCTAAAGAGTTTTCTACAAGTTCTCTTACAGCTGCAAAAACGGCTCGCGAGGGGTTTGTGAATCCTGCTATGTCCCTGTTTCGATAGAAGAAATCTGCAGCACTTATCTGCTCAAAGACAATTCTAGCCACTTAAGCCTCCACCAGCACCTTCTCTCGCACAAATCACTTTTACGATATGATTTGCTTACTCTTTAACTTAACTGCATTTTTTCAGTGAATTCTGTTCATTTTCTAAAATGATATGGCAGTAACTCCTCAAAAGTCTTGACTTTAACAGTTTAAAACGAAATTCTGCCCTTTTCCACTGTTGCCACAACAATATCGATTTTGACGTGTTCTACAAAATCATAAATGTACTGTAAACATGCTCCGCACAGTCTAGGCTCGCATTGACTGTTTGCATGCATGACTGTGGCTATTCCCTTGATTTTTCGGTTGCTATGCAAAACAGGAAGGTTAACCGTGCATCTTTCAGCACAAGTACCAAATCCAGCTCTCAACGTTTCAGCCACAATAGCTTTCCCCGTCTTCAGCAAGGACAGCGGCGCCAACCTTACAACCCAGAGCACATACACATTATCCATAACGTCCAGAGCAGCCTCTAAAATTCTTTCTCTGTTCTTTCGGTTTCATCCATCTCTACGTCCCTTCACTAAACAACTTTATTGTACATTAACTCTTTGATGAACTCACGTAATAGTATTCTCTGGTCTTTTTTTGAAGCTTGTCAAGCTTTGATCCTTCCTTGTTAACCCTCGGTCTCTTCGTAGTCGGTTCTCTTCGGAAAGTCACCTCCATTTCTTTCAGAAACACGTTCATTCCATCCCTTAGGCTCATGATGGGTCTCGCCACGCCTTCAACCCCAGGCTTTCCAGTGAAAACCATCAAGCGATCAGCCAAAAAGTCCTGCACAACAACATCATGCTCAACGACGAAGGCTGTAACGTTGCGTGTTTCAACAACCCTGCGAATAGCACGCGCCATGTTCACTCTTTCTTCCACATCTAAGTAGGCGCTAGGTTCATCCAGCAGGTAAAGCTCAGCCTTCCGCGATAGGCATGCTGCAATAGCAATTTTTTGCAGTTCTCCCGCGCTGAGTTCAATCACATTTCTATCTAAAAGCGTGTTGATCTTTAAAGGTCGGCGGATTTCCGTTTTATACCAGCTTGAAATGAAATCTTCCTTGGCTATATTTCTTAATAGCTCTTGGACTGTTCCCTCAAATTCTGCTGAAATGTATTGCGGCTTATAGCTTACCTCCAAGTCGCCGAACTCTTTTTCGTCATCAGCCTTTTCAATCCCAGCCAAAATCTTGACAAAAGTTGTTTTGCCTATACCGTTAGGTCCCAGAATTCCAATAATCTCTCCTCTTTTAATCTCCCCAGGATGCACAACAAGTTTAAACCCTTCAAATTTTTTCTTTATCTGCTTCCATTTCAGCAGTGTTTCGCCAGCCACAAAACTCTCTGTAGGAGGCTTTTCATGGAATACTATAGCTTCTTTCCTGAATCTAACATTCTCATCTCGAATGTAACCTTGCAGGTAAATGTTTATGCCTGTTCTAACGCCGTGGACGTGAGACACAATGCCGTAAACCCCTGGTTCTCCATAAAAAACGCATATTTGATCTGACAAGTAATCTATTATAGCCAGGTCATGCTCAGCTACAATAACTATTTTTTCATCTTTTTTTAGGCTTCTTATGGCTCTGGCAACCTCAAGTCTCTGTTTTACATCCAGATAGCTTGACGGCTCATCCAGAAGGTATACATCTGCTTCGCGGCATATTGTCGCCGCCACTGCCACCCGTTGCAGTTCTCCTCCACTTAAAACCTCAAGCGGACGGTTCCAGAGCTGTTGCAGTTCAAGCTGACCCGCAATCTCATCAAGCTTCCCTCTTTCATCAACTCTTTCCAGGAGTTCCCCGACTTCTCCGGAGGCGACTTTCGGTATCTTATCAACATACTGGGGTTTATAAGAAACCTCAAGTTCACCTTCACTCATTTTCCGGAAGTAATCTTGAAGTGTCGAACCCCTGAAATGCCGAATTATCTCATCCCAGCCAGGCGGATCCTCGTAGTTTCCAAGGTTTAACTTGAAATCGCCAGACAATATCTTGAGGGTTGTTGTCTTGCCTATTCCGTTTTGTCCAAGTAAACCCAAAACAACGCTTGGCGAAGGTGTTGGAAGTCTATAAAACTTGAAAGCATTTTGTCCAAAACGATGACTACACTCAACTTCCAACTCGTCTGGAAGGTTAACTATAGAAATGGCGTTAAAAGGACACTTCTTTATACATATTCCACATCCTGAGCAAAGATTTTCCACGATCACTGCTCTGCCATGCTCGAATCGTATTGCTTCCTTATGGCTTCGCACCATTGGGCAAAAGCGACGACAAACTGTATCACAACGTTTCGGTCTACACTTGTCAGCGTCTAGCACTGCCACCCTTGTCATGATTAACCCAACAACGGAATGGTCATACTTTGGCAAGTTATAAATATGAACTTCAAAAGTGTGATACAAGACCGCTAGAAACTTTTACGCTAGAGAAAAAAAGTTTACATCTGTTCCCGTTCTGTCATTCTTCCTCATCTTCCTCTTCTTCCTTATCTTCCTCTTCTTCCTCCCATTCCTCTTCTTCCTTAACCATGGTTTTTCACCTCCTTCAGCTTTTATCGTTTAGAGAGATGAACTCAGCAATTTTTTAAGCGTTTTGGCTTGTCAGTTATCGAAAGTAGTTATCGAAAGTAGATGTAATCCCCGCGTTTACAGTGTTTCTAAA
>DAOVMU010000045.1 GCA_030630585.1 Candidatus Bathyarchaeota archaeon
AATATCATTCGTGAGCAGAAAACCAGTAGTCGTAGAAATGTCACAAAGGCTTCCGGCGACAGTGTTGCTTCTCGGTTCTTCAATGGTTGCAACTATTCTCATAGGCACTCCTATAGGAATACTTGCTGCTTCAAAGAGAGGATCTAAGAAAGATATAGTCACAATCGGCGCTGGTCTCTTCACGTGGGGCGTCCCAGTCTTCTTCATCCAACTCTTGTTCATGCTGTTCTTTTCTTACTACTGGATGAAAATCTTCGGCGTCCCGCTTTTCCCTGTTAGGGGACTCTACAGCATTCCCCCGCTTGCCAATCCTTTGGCATTTATGGCTGACGTAGCGTGGCATATAGGATTACCGCTTATAACCCTAGTAGTTGGTGGTTTCGGAGCTTGGGCGTTATACACAAGAAACATCTTGTTGGACGCTCTTACACAAGACTATATAATCACAGCTAGGGCAAAAGGACTAAGTGAAAGGACCGTACTATACAGACATGCGTTCAGAAGCACACTTCCACCAATAGTGACCATAATAGCTCTGTCGATTCCTGGCATAATCACAGGAGCAATGATAACAGAATGGATATTTACACTGCCTGGAATCGGAAGGTGGTACTTGGACGCCTTAACAGGCTCGGATTATCCGGTACTTCAAGCAGTGCTCTTCATGTTCGCCATTCTAACAATAATCTGCAATCTAATCGCAGACCTTCTATATGGAATCCTAGACCCTCGAATACGAGTAGGCGTGAGAAGATAAGGAGAAAGCAAAAATGGCTTCAATTTTTTCCAAAGACAAAAGAATCATATACACAAGAAGAATCCGAGAATTCTGGTTTGAATACAAAAGCAAAAGAATTGGTCTGGTAGGCCTTGCGCTAATCATAATCTACGTCCTAGTAGCAGTTTTTGCTCCTTTTCTAACACCGTACAATCCGATGACCCAACCTCGATTGGCTCAAGCCACTGCAATGCCTGAATGGGTAACCGTTTTCCCAGGATACCAAGACTATGGAAAAACCCAAAGAGAAATCCTCAACTGGAACGTGGAAAAGGGCTCCGAATTTGTTGAGGGATGGGGAAGCTCTGCTGAAATACAATACGAAGCAAGAGACACACAACTAGTTCAAGTAGAGTTAAGCAGTCAATTTTCGTATATGCAAATGGCTCCAAACGAGTTTTTCACACTATTCAGGTATGAAGTAGCAAACATCAAAGACATAGAGTGTTCCATTGCACTATCAATTACCCCTCCTGAAGCAAACAGTTCTTACATTTTTTGGAGATCAGGAACACTGAGTGCTGAAAAATCACAAGACGTTACTGTCGACTCCAAAGACCCTATATTCATAAAGAGATTAGGATTTAAACTTCAAGAAAACGTTGGCAACATAGTCTTCTCCCAAAAAGGAGACTACACATTTATTCTGCTAATACAATTCAGGCCATTGTCAAATGATGCAATGGCTAAAGTGGTTATAGAAAACAGCCAAATCGTCCTATTGGGACGCGTACATGGAATTCTAGGTACAGACTACCTAGCAAAGGACATCTGGTCACACCTTGTTTGGGGTAGTCGAATTTCCTTGTCAATAGGCTTACTTGCAGCCCTCGTGGGAACCGTTATAGGTATATTCGTGGGAGTCACATCCGGATATCTCGGCGGATTGACCGACGAGGTACTTATGCGCACAGTTGATGTACTCTTGTGTCTACCACTATTACCACTACTGCTAGCACTTGTCCATCTCTACGGAAGAAATGTGTACTACATAGTTCTGTTCATAGGAATTTTTGGTTGGCAAGGTCTAGCCCGAGTAATAAGGTCTCAGACCTTATCCATCAGGGAAACACCATACATCGAATCAGCTAGAGCCTCGGGCGCCAGCGGCTTCTACATAATGCAGAAACACATAGTCCCAAATATAATCCCAGTAGCTTTTGCATCTATGGTTCTAGCAGTCCCAAGTGCCATTCTTTTCGAGGCAGCATTAAGCTTTCTTGGCTTTGGTGATCCCAGGGTAGTAACATGGGGGATGATGCTTCAACACGCCTTTGGATTTGGAGGATTCAGTCAACTAGCTTGGTGGTGGATAGTACCTCCTGGACTAGCCATCATAGGCTTATGCATGGCCTTCGTATTCATTGGACACGCCTTCGACGAGATTGTAAATCCAAGGCTGAGGAGAAGACGATAAATGGCATTACTAGATGTTGAGAACCTCAAAATGTATTACGGGACATTGAGAGGACAAGTCAGAGCAGTTGATGACGTAAGCTTTCAAGTAGCCTCAAAAGAATCCCTAGGACTAGCAGGCGAATCTGGATGTGGAAAAACAAGTGTAGCTCTCACTATACTTAGGTTGCTGCCATGGAACGCCAAAATAGTAGGTGGAAGCATAAAGCTAGCAGGCGAAGACGTTGTAAAAATGAGAGAATCGCAGCTCCAGAAGGAAATCCGTTGGAAAAGAATCTCCATGATATTCCAAGGCGCTATGAACGCACTGCACCCAACATATACCATAGGCGCCCAAATAACAGAGGCCATACTCACGCATGAAAAAGTTGGAAAAGAAGAAGCTTTGGAGAGAGCCACCAAGCTTATAGAACTCGTTGGAATGGAACCCTCAAGAGTTAAGCGATATCCCCATGAACTCAGCGGAGGAATGAAACAACGAGCCGTAACTGCTATGGCCTTAGCTTGTAATCCAGATCTAGTTATAGCAGACGAACCCACCACCGCATTAGACGTAATTGTGCAAGCACAAGTACTGGAAGTCATGAAAGACCTGCGAAACCGACTGGGCATATCTATGTTAGTAATTTCACATGACCTAGCACTAATTGCGGAAACCTGCAACAAGATTGCAATTATGTATGCAGGCAAGATAATAGAAAACGGAGATGTAGCCTACATCTTTAAAGAACCACTGCACCCTTATACGCAAAAACTAATCACGGCTTTTCCAAGTGTCATAGGACCCAGAACCGAACTTTCATCTATCCATGGATTTCCACCAGACTTGTTAAATCCTCCACCTGGATGCAGATTTCACCCAAGATGCGAACATGCAATGGAAATCTGCCGCAAGAAAGAACCACCACTCATAGAAATTGGTAACAATAGATATGTAGCATGTCACCTTCATGAAGGGAGAAAAACTTGAAAGATATAGCAATCGAAACCCGAGATTTGGTAAAACATTTCCCAATAAAACTGGGTTTCTTTCAAACCCTACGTACCAAAGAAGCCCCAAAAGTCCACGCAGTAGATGGAGTAAGCCTACGCATAAAGAAGGGAGAAATCCTCGGACTTGTAGGCGAAAGCGGCTGCGGAAAAACCACCACAGGAAAGGTACTAGTTGGACTGCTTGAACCCACTGGAGGGCAAGTGTTCTTTGGAGGTACTGACTTGGCAAGTCTTCCTGATAAAGAAATGCGGAAGCTACGACGAAAAATACAAATAATATTCCAAGATCCGTACGAATCCTTAGACCCAAGAATGAGTGTCTACGACATTGTTGCGGAGCCTGTGCGAATCCAAAAAGTCGTGAAAAGCGAAAGAGAAGTAGGCGAGAAAGTGAGAAAAGCCCTGGAAGAGTTTGACCTAGTTCCCCCAGAAGAATACATGTACAGATTTCCTCATGAACTAAGCGGCGGCCAAAGACAACGAGTATCCATAGCCAGATCTTTCGTTCTAGATCCCGAGTTTCTCGTAGCCGACGAACCCGTGTCAATGCTCGATGCTTCCATCAGAAGTGAAGTCTTAAAGCTATTGCTAACAATGCAGAAGAAACTACACACATCATTTCTCTACATAACCCATGACATAGCGTTAGCTCGACACATGTGCAATCGAATTGCAGTCATGTACCTAGGCAAAGTTGTCGAACAAGGACTCACTGAAGACGTGATACACAAGCCACTTCACCCATACACAGATGCCCTAATCGCTGCAGTGCCAGTTCCAGACCCAACAGCAAGACGCATCAGAGTTACCATACAAGGAGAGGTCCCCAGCGCAATCAATCCCCCGCCTGGATGCAGATTTAGTACACGATGCCCCCACGTCATGGAAATCTGCCGCAAGAAAGAACCACCACTCATAGAAGTTGCTGAAAACAGACAAGTAGCGTGCCATCTACACACAAAAAAATAGACTGCCTCCTTTTCCTCCTAGAAAAAACGCAAACATCCAGACAAATTTATCTAGGAAAAGAAGCCCCCTTACTAACAGTGTTTGGTGGAACTCGTGAGACACAATGCTAAGAGAACAGGTTATCCATACTCTAGGAACAGAGTGATTCTAAGCGCCATAATCGCTATACTATCCATGTTTTTAGCTATCACACTATTGCTAGATGAAACAAGCCTACTGCTCTATTTTTTCCTCTCAACGCTTATAGTTGCAGTCATTACATTCTTCATAAAAAAACGTCTTTACCCTCTTCTCGTTAGTGAAAATCTCCAAAGCAAAACCGAAAAAGAAAAGAAACTTGCCTCATGGAAAACACTGTTAATCACAGCTTCCATGTTAATTGGATCTATATTGATTCCATTACTCTTAGCTAGAGTCCTAAGCGGACCTGCCTGGATAATAATGATTACAAGCTTCATGTCCGGCGTCAGCATCTCTGAAATAGTACTTTACATCAAAGCAAGCAGCAAACGTTAAGAGCCAAGAAAATCGGACACAGCACAAAGCCAACTCTTGATCCGCCACGCTACCACATAATTCATTAGCCTAACTCTTCTTCAGACTTCGTATTGCGTCCCCACGTAAACAAGCCACAAAATGTTTAGGTTCAATCTCGGTCAATTCAGGCACCTTTTGGCTACAAACAGACTGTGCATATTTGCATCTTGGATGAAACTTACACCCAGAAATCTGATAAGGTGGACTAGGAGGTTCACCAGATATCCCTTCAAACGCGAAGAAATCGCGGTCAATTCTCGGAATGGCCACTAAAAGACCCCTAGTAAACGGGTGCAAAGGCTTGTGGAAAATCGCGTTAACATCACTGTGTTCGACAATTTCTCCAGCGTACATAACATAAACACGATCCGCCATTTCAGCTACAACTCCCAAGTTATGAGTAATCAAAAGCATAGAGAGCCCAAAATGCCTTTTCATCGCCTTCAGAAGCTCCAAAATCTGCCTCTGCACCGTCACATCCAGCGAACTCGTTGGCTCATCAGCTACAAGCAGTGACGGATTACGTATAAGAGCCATCGCAAGCAGAATACGTTGACCTTCTCCACCACTAAACTGATGCCTAAAATCACGAGAGCGCTCTTTAGCATCAGCGATCTCTACCTTCCCCAAATGCTCTATAACCAACTTCATTATTTTTTCGCTCTCAGCTTTCTTATATTCCTCCAGAGTTTCGCCAGTTTGATATCCAATCATATCTAAAGGATGAAGAGAAGCGATCGGGTTTTGAGTTATTAGAGAAATTTGCGTTCCTCTAATCTTCCTTATCTCTTCTTTAGACAGTTTCATCAAATCTCTACCCTTAAACAAAACTTCTCCTTCAACCTTCCAAAGAGGTTTAGCCTCCCCTATAGGTTGAAGAATCCCCAAAACTGCAAAAGCAGTAACGGTCTTTCCAGCACCCGTCTCTCCAACAAGTCCAATAGTTTCACCGCTACCTATTGTAAGATTCACTCCATCGACTATTTTCACTAGGTCCCCGTTAGTACGTTTCGACACCCTAATGTTCTTGGCACTCAACAAAGGCTTCATTGCACTTTCCTCGTTCACTGGTTGTTTATCTAGCAGAAAGCGATTCGTATCTTAAATCTTCTTCTAAGCAGTGAAGAAGCAATCGTCAGAAATGGTTCAGCACAGGCCTACGGTTATCACTTCGCTTAAAACTACTACACCAAACCTTTCCTTGACACCTTCAGAGTCAAAGCTTCACCATACAACTAATTATTAGTTACATTTATTATCACCAACTTCAACATTAAACTCAGATATAACGGCTGAATAGGGCGGAAGTACCTTCAACAAAATAATTGTCACCGCAGGCTTAATTCTAATAACTGTGGGAATCGTGATTATGGTATTCCCAGCACAAGAAACCAGCTTTGAAACAGTCACTGTAAAGACATGGAACCTGCAGCAACGAACAATAGCACCTCAAAACTCGACGTTTTACGGGAGCTCTATGCAATCCGGAATGTGGTTTCAACTAAATATATCTTCATCAGATTCCGTGAAAGTAATAATATCCATTGTCCAACATCTTGGAGGTCCAGAGAAAGACACAGTTGCAGGCCCTTTTATAGGAACCAGCTTTCACCAAAAAGCGACAGTTTCTGTCACAGCAACATATTGGATAGATATATACAATGAAAACCCTACTCCGGTAACTCTTTATGGAAACGTTCTTGTACAGCAGGAAAAAACGAACTACCACACGATTTACCCTTACGTCATTCCAGGTTTTCTGATAATGCTTGGAGGCATAACCACATTGCTTTTTGGAATCTTCAAAAGGCCTAGAAAACTTTCAAAATCTAGAAGTAAGCACAAAAAGAAAATCGAAAGTTAATAGTTTTGCCTTCACATCGAAAGTTCTCTATAAAGACGGAACAACAAATCAAAGTAGCTTGCACAGAGTGACTTGGATTTGTGAACTACAAAAAGTATAAAAAACTCTGTCACAACAAATTAACTCGTTCGAAAAACATGTACAGAGGCTTTACGTCATGGCGGCGTGGAATAAAATAACTATAATGCAAAACCTTGTCAGCCGCTTAGATGGTGTACCAAAGTGCGAAATCTGTGGTCAACACTTATGTGTTGGCGAGAAGGCTTGGGCACACATATGCCCACGAAAACGTGAAACATACACCGTCTACTACTGTACAGGTTGCTACACAAAACTCTGGATATGAGAACTGCTAAAGCTGTTTATGCTCGTGCCCACATGATCGGGCTTATTCGAAAACAAAATGAACCAAAAATCCAGCTCACATGAATTTTAATTCCACATGCTTAACTACAAAACTCACCTTTCAGCTTCTCATACCGCTTTGAAACAATGAGATAAAGCTGATTTCGCAACGAGTTCCCAGAAGGACTCAGACTTTTTAGACTCCTAATCTTCTCAGCTAACTCTTTGTCCTCAAGGGTTTCATCTACCCACTTTTCAAAGTCCCCCCTGTAGAGATGAAACTCCAACGATTTAGCGTCAACTTCTTTGATTTTTCTCACAAACTCTTCTAGGGACCCCGCGTTTTCACCCGTATAATTTCCAATAGACGTGAAAAAGTAGAATGCATTTTCTCGAGGCACTTTCCTAAGAACCCTAGAAATGGATGAATTCGCTACCAAGTGAATCCCTCATTTGTAAGAATGCTGACAGTTTCATATAAAGACTTAACGTACCTAGCAGTAGCTACTCAAAAATGCGTAAATTTTCTTCTTTCAATGTTTGGATTCCATCTTCCACTTCTCGATTGAAAACCTTTCATCCTTATATTTTCTTGTAATAATTGAAGTTCGAATCCTCAACACTCCCGGAAGAGGCGCAACCGATTGTGCGATGAACAAATGAAGCCTATTCTGGTTTTCGGCTACTACCTTTGCAATTATCGACAAATTTTCAGAAAGAGACGCTGAAACCTCCAAAACCTCTTTTGATTCCGACAACCTTTTCGCCACCTTTTCACTTTCCTGGGGATTTGTAAATACCGTCATAATTGCAGTAACATGTTTTATTCCAATTTTCTCAAGGTCTACAACAGCCGTGTATTTTTTGATGACACCGTGTTCTTCCATCTTATGGATGTGGTCGTAGATAGTAGAGTGTGCCACACCCAAAAGCTGACCAATCTCGGTGTATGTCTGCTTTGCATTTTCCTGAAGGATCTGGAGAATCTTCCAATCCAAGTTATCTAAGACGACCGCTTGATTTTTTATTTTCATGTTCCTAACCTTGAGGAAGAAGAGTATGTTAACGGTTTTTTACATTTATTTTTTATCCTCGGAAAAATGTAGAAATCTTCCAAGTTTTTCGTCAAATTTATTGACTTTAAACACAAGTCTTTCCGAGAAGTCTTTCGGAAAATTGTAGCAACGAGAGCCTTTTTGCTGCAATTTTTCAATAATTCGATTTTTTTATGGAATTTTTGCAGTATTATTGTCAAATATCTTTAAATCGACGGAAAATAGAACAATCTTCTATAAGAAAATACGAGGTACGCCCATGACCGTTACCTTAGACTTTCCCAAAATCTGGGAGCTTCTCAAATCTTTCAAGGATCAATGTCAATCAAGGGGCTGGAAAACTTCTGGATTCGAAGATTGGGTCAAAACAGATGATGAATATCATAACTTTCTTTGGATTCGAACGGTTCATCCTTCAACCTTCGAAAAGGTTGCTGCAAAACACAAATGTGTCATTCGTAAGGACACCTCTTACCATATAGTCGACGTTTCATACACAGCTTGGTTGTTTCCACAAACTCCATCCAAAAAATTAATAGATACTGTAGCAAAAAATCCTGAACTCTCTAAAACAACCGCGATTTACGATTTAAGTTGGGCATACGAAGGAAAACCTGTTTGCATAAAGTTGAACGAGACGAATAGTACAGTGTTTGAAGAGTTTGAACGATTCTTAACAAAGAAATGTGGAGTCAGAGTCAAACCATCCACAAGTTGCTGAGCACAGAAAGTTCAGAGACTCCGGCATAATCTCGTAAGTAATAAATATTCGGTGATCCTTATAATTATAGTATCAGAGAGAATAGAAAATGAAACTCAAAACAACTGGAGTGATTGCGCTAACACTTTTTTTGAGCATGTCAATGTTGGCATTCAATCTGAGACCAACTCAGGCTTCTCCCGAAACCACACTCTATGTGGACCCTGCAGAAACTAAAGTGAACCTAGACAAATCCTTCACCATCAACATAAACATTGAAAACGTCGCCGACCTCTTCTCATACGAGACCAAACTAGGCTTTGACAAGACCATTCTAGAACCAATCACTATTGAAGAGGGCCCTTTCATAAAAGATCAGACCACATCCCCTATCGGAACATTCTTTCTACCCATTATCAAAGAAGATTACGTTTATGTTGCTTGCGTAACTCAAGGGAACTATCCTGGAGTTAGCGGCAGCGGAACCCTCTTCATCGTAACCTTCAACACATCAGATACCGGAGAATCCAACCTTCCCTTATACGATTCCATTCTCCTAAATCCTAATGTTACAAAAATGCCTCACAACACAATAGATGGCACAGTTTTAGTAACTATTGTAGGTGACGTTAACGGCGATGGCGTAGTGAACGTTATAGACCTGTCTATCGTTTCTTTGTCTTACGGAACGTTCGAAGGTGAACCTGACTATAATCCAGAAGCTGACCTAAATGAAGATGGAGTCGTAGACATGCGAGACCTCACCATAGTCGCCATGCACTTAGGACAACCAGACACTTAATCTCATTTTTACCGACACTGTTAAATCAGAAACCCTTAGATCGAGGTTCTTTCACGGAAGAGAGTTTTTGTCACAGAAAAAACGTCCCTCGGCACTAGAATAGACACTCCTGCATATCTGCCTATTATATCTACGCGAAGAATTTTATCAGGATTTATCAAATCAACTTTTTCATCTATGAGGCCGGCAAGTTCCCCTATGATTTCAACCTTGTGATATCGTGTGTATCTACGTTTTTCCACAGTCATACGCCACCTTTC
>DAOVMU010000070.1 GCA_030630585.1 Candidatus Bathyarchaeota archaeon
GTTCTGAAAGCCAAAAAGGAGGTGAAACACAGATGAATGATAAACCACGTGTCAGAAGCAAGGCTGAGATCTTAGCAGAGCAAAGAAGGTTAGCGGAAGACACGTTCAAAATAAAAGTTGAGATGGAGCAAAGTAAGCGGCGCTGGAACAAAATCAACAAGTCCCTGGTAGATACGCGCATCTGTTTAGACGACTCGTTTGAACTTATTGAAATGCACGCGGAACAGCTAAAGAATTGGAAGAGTCTCGCCGAAAAACAGCAGAAGCTAATAGAGCAATTAATGAAGGAGCTACAGAAGCGGAAGAAAAAACTAGGGAAAATCACCGTTAAAGTTTAGAGCCCCTGCGGAAAGTCAGCTCCTCCACTTATCACCATAACGGAAACACAAAGCTGGAAATCAATGGGAGGTACAGCGGTTTGTTTTCTGTTTCCTTTTCTATTTTCCGCTGCTTCAGCAGGCTGACCCGCAAAAGGTTAAAATCAGAGTAATCCCAAGGCTTAAGACGTAATACATTGGAGTGTTTCATTAATGAGTTTGAAAGAGAAAGTTCAGAAAATAGAAGCTTGCACTCATGCTTTGAAAAAGCTGATCCGCGAGCAGAAAAAGTTGTTAGCGGAAGGCTCCAAAGCTGAAGCCGCAGAACTAGACAACGCTATCGAATTGGCTCTCCTTGACATCTTGGAAAGCGCAACGGAAGCCGAATTGGCCATGGTAGAAAAGAAAGAAGCCGCAAAAAAGAAGGATTTCAAGTTTGAGGCGCGGCCGACTTGACCGGGCAGCCGCTGTTCTCGAGAAAATTATTCAATATCCACAACGATCGCCCAGCCGGGTCTTCGCTGGTGAAGGACTCAACTATTATTTCCTTAATGATTTAGTCTCCAGCGGGCTCGTTGAAGTTTACATGCATGGAAAACAGAGGCGACTGCTATCAACACCTGACGGCCGCGAGTTCCTAAAATGTTACAAGAGGTGCATACAACTTTTCCCAAACTGAGTGCTGAAAGGCTCTGCGAAACCGGTTCCTCCACTCTTTCATTTTATATCACCATAAAAAGCTGGAAACCAATGGGAGGGCGAGCGGTTATTTCTTCCGCTTGTCCAGCACCGGCGCAAAAAAGCTGTGTTCCATAATGCGAATTTGCAAAATTTGTCATTTACCAACGTTTCTGATTAAGTGGACAGAGAATTTGATAAAGGAAGGTTTGAGTTTGAGGAAAGTGGCTCAGAAACTTAAGAATCATGGCATCACCGTCAGCTATCAAACTGTTAGGCGCCACAAACGGCACATGGATCTTGAAAGCAAAATTGAACGCCTGAAACGGAAGGTTGAAAGGTGGAAACTCCGTAAACCCACGGATATGGAAATTCTTGAAGAGAAGAAGAAACAAAAAGACCAAATTAGAAACTGGATTGACGCGGAAGAAGACCCTTCAAAAGAAAGCTTAAACGCGTATGCCAAACTTGAAAAAGAAATCATAACTTGGGAAAAAATCATTGAGATGAAGAAGATGTCTAAATTGTTACGTTAACAAGCATTTTCAAAGAAAATTTTTTTTCACCATAAACCATGACAGAGACCGACCCCCCGAGGGTCAACACGCACGCCCAGGGGCTCCTTCAAAAGTTAATGTGAACTTGTCGGTTGCAAAGGGGGCAATTTTTCAATCTCAAAGAATTGACATATTCCTGTAAAAAATGACGTAAAGACAACATATACATAAGCTAAAAAAACCTAGAAGAAGCCCATTTTAGAAAATCAGTTATTATTCGGATTCTTTACGTATACAGAAACATGTAAAAAGATTTTATATAGTTACTTGGCATGATTAATCTTTTAAAGGAAGTAATAAAATGGTTAACGAATGGATTCCAGATGAATTGAAACACATCCGTTGGCTCTCGCGGGAGTTAAGGGACGCTTCAGAATTTGACGCTCTTTTAAAGCCTCATTTCAACGTGTGGGGGAAGTCTGAGGTTCACAATCCAAGGCGTTGGTTGTTGTCACGATTAATACGGAAGCCGGAGCGCGTGTCCCAATTGCTACCAGCTGGGCGGCGTATGTTTCCAGAGATGACGAGGGGTACTATCATCTCCATTTTGAAGGACTTGTTGAAAGATGGATATCAGTTTTGCAAGGTCGCTGACGTGACGGGAAAAACATCGATCAGATCTTACCTTGTATTCATACGCGGAACCGATGAGAAGCCGTGGGTAAACTGTAGGCGCTGCCCAGTTTTTAAACAATGCAAAATAAGGAAAGGTGTAGATGTTGGAAAAGTGGATAAGCAAACCGATAACCGAAGCTGAGGAGTTTGCAACCCTTCAATATGCGAGGGTCAAAATAAAGCCAAAGGAGTGGGTTTTGCAGCGGCTTCTCAGGAGACCTATATACCTTACGAATCTAGTTTCAGCTGCGAGGCACCGAGGGCTCTCCCGTGAAGATGTGATTAACATACTGAAGGAACTGTTTGAGGAAGGTTACAGGTTTTGTATGGTCGCGAATCCAAAGGGCAAACGGTACGTGACGACATCCATGCTGGTCATCCGAGGAAACAAAGAGAACCCCTTCTTCAACTGTGGAAACTGTCCGGTTCCGAAAAAAACTTGTGAAGTGTGGAAGGAGAGGAGACGGTGATGGCGGGTCAGGACTTTCAGAAAAAGACTAAGGGTCTTTTCATCAAGGGAAAATTTCCCGACAAAGAGCAACTTATCAAGGTGGCAAAGGGTCAGGCTGCGCGACTTGGCGCAAAAGGGAGAGTTGTAGTCGTGGACATTGGCCCATATAACTCTGAGCTCGAGGGACAATCTGTCGTTGTCGAGTATGGTAGTGAATATGCCACCTCAGGTAGGAGGCAACAGGCTAAGAATTAATGGGTAGAGAAGAAATCTTTGAGATTATGCTAGATTACGCCAACGCCCAAGAGGTCGCGGCTGTCAATCTGAAACATAGAATTGCCGAGCTTGCTGGTGTTGAGGGCGCTGCTGTTGAAGAAGAAGTCTTCGCGGTTTTGAAGTTTGAGCCTCAAACTGGGGCGCGAATCGGCGACTTTGAAGTAGCGTATAAACCTAACAACATTCCAGAGAAATTTCAGCATGCCTATGCCATTTTACACAAAAATAACGCAACTATAGGCAGTCGGTATCATGGCCCCCGTTACGTTTTCGCGTATTGGCTATACGCCCAGAACAAAATCTATAGACAGAAACTGAAGGCGCCAAAGAAGTCAAGTTAACGGGAGGCTTGCATGTGAGTAATCAACGTACCAGTGGCAGCAGCATTAAAACACTTTCTACTGAGTACGATGACTTCGGATTCGTTCAAGGTTATGTCTGTCCGTCTTGCGGCAGCAAACTAAAGCTCCACCACACCGACGACATCGGACAAAAGTGGTTTAAATGTGAGAAATGTGGACAGCAAACGTGCAAGCCTAAATCGGTTGAAAGGCGAAAATTGGAGGCTAACTTAAAGAAAACTGAAACGGTTTTGCCTAAATCTCCAAAAATGAGCCAAGCTGACATGCTGGTGAAACTCGCCCTCAACAACGCTGAAGAACTATTTCATGATAATCGGCAACTGCCATATATCCGTCTACTTAGAAGCGATGTGTTAGCTACTCTTCGCCTTAGAAGCCGTGAGGTTAAGACCTGGATGGCTGGATTGTTATGGAAAACTGAGGAGAAGGCACCTAATCAAGAGGCTTTAGGTTCTGCTATAAATGTTCTTGAGGCACTATGCCAAGATAGCGTTGGATACGAGCTGTACAACCGAGTGGCACCAGGTGAAGACGGCAGCATCTGGATTGATATGGTTGATGATGAGTGGCGAGCTATTCATGTCACCAAAGAGAGCTGGGAGATTATCAATGATCCACCTATCTTGTTTCGCCGGTACACCCATCAGAAGAGCATGCCAACCCCGATTAGAGGTGGAGATGTCAAAGAGGTGCTTGAATTTGCGAATATCAAGAACAAAGGTGACAAACTGCAAGGTGACGCGCTGCTTTATGTTGTAACCATTATAACGAATCTGATTCCCGAGATTCCCCATGTTATCCTTATTTTCTTTGGTCCTCAAGGATCTGGAAAAACGTGGAGCCTTAACGTCGTCCGATGGTTAGTGGACCCAAGTCAACTGGATTTGTTAAACCTTCCAAGACGGCCACGTGAGCTCGTGCAAAATCTGGATCATCATTGGCTTGCTTTCTACGATAACGTTGGTCGAGTGCCTCAATGGTGTAGCAATGTTTTCTGCAGAGCCGTCACGGGAATGGGAGTCAGCAAAAGAGCGCTGTACACAGACGACGACGACGTCATCTACAGTTATCACAGGTGCATAGGGTTAACAGACATTAATATTGCGGCTGAAAGGGGAGACATGCTTCAACGGAGCCTGCTCTTGGGCTTAGATGCAATTCCGAAGAAGCAGCGGAAGACGGAGAAGCTGTTGAAGATAGAGTTTGAGAAGGCGTACCCGCGCATATTGGGCGCTATGCTTGACGTTTTAGTGAAAGCCATTCAGATATATCCAACCATCAAACTTGAAGGGTTACACCGTATGGCTGATTATGTAGTGTGGAGCTGCGCTATCACCGAAGCATTAGGCATAGACAAACAACGGTTCCTGGACGCGTATGAACAAAATATTATTCAGCAAAACTTGGAGATGGTTCGGGCAAGCCCTATTTCTGACGCCCTCATAAAATTGATGGAAGAAACACCGTTAGGTTGGGAAGGAACGCCCTCACAGCTTTTCTCATTATTGGAAGAGAAAGCGAAAGAACTTAAGATTAGCACAAGACAAAAAGCATGGCCCAAAAAACCACATATTCTCAGTCGACGTCTCAACGAGTTGGCGTCGTCTCTACCAAGTGTAGGATATGAAATCCACACAAGACGAACAGGTAAAGCCCGTCTAATTTCCATAAGTGCCGTCACAAGCGTCACTACTGTCACTAAAAGCGCCTCGAGTGACGCAAGTGACGCTTCTGACGCTATTTCTGAAAGTAAAACGGTTCGACACCAGGCATCAGACATGTTGATTAATGGTCTCGTGAGAACACTTGAAGATATAAAAACGGTTCATTGGACTGACAAGTTTTACGGTGAACATGAATGTTGCATATGCGGTTATCAGAAAAAGACTTCCTGGCAAGCTGAAGACTTCAAAGGTAACAAGCTGTGGATCTGTGAAGACTGCAAGCTGGAATGGGAGAAAAGGCAGGAGGCAATATAGGGTTATGTACGCCGCAGATCTGAGCCCTAAAGAGCCTAGAGTTTTGCCTAGAGTAATGACGAACGCTAGCGCGTGTTATTCGCTAGCAGCTGCAGGCCCTCAAAGAAGCATTGTAGCAGAGAATATTATAAAGCCACCAAAACAGCGAGTTCTCAAAAATCCATACAAATCAAATGTTGAAAAACTGCGAAACATGGAGGTGTTGAAAATTTGAGTTCCTCTGAGAAGTATGGGAAAAGACGTCAAATAACGTTCAGAATAGGCCCAATAGCTCAGGACCGGCTGGAAAGGGCAGCAGAACTCTTTGACATGAAGCCAGGGCAATATGCTAAGGCTCTTCTTTACAAAGATCTCGGAGTTTTCAACGAGCCCTTAGATCGGCGAAAGCGTGCTTACAAACGAAAGAAGAAACTGCAGCAGCAAGCGGAAGAAGAAGAATTGTTGTGTGAGGATTTTGGACAATGATTGGGGGTAAGACTGGCTTCCATGCTTAACAGAAAGCGGCTTAACAATGGGAAGTTGGATTTAGGCGGGAGAGATCCAGGCGCCGCCCGGTCCCCTAAACAGCGAGCATGTCCAGAGTGCGGCAGCTCCAGAGTTTGGAAGAGTGGCATCCGCAAAACCAGGCATGGCGACGTGCAACGATATATTTGCAGAGTGTGCGGCCTCAGATTCTCCGAGTCAACGGCGCCCCCCGGTCCTCACAGACGAAAGCGCTCTTCTGGGAGAAAAAAGAATGTTAACCTATTTGGTTCATATTTGACGCCTAATACAAATCAACTTAAAGCGAACGGGCTAACTTCTACATGCCGAGTATGCGTCTCGGACGCAGAGATGAAAAACTTGGTCGAGGTTGCCCGAGAAAAGGCCCAGCGGGAGGGCACGAAGCCGGATTTAGAGACCACGAAAGGCTTGATCGCTCAGTTCATGGCTTGGCTTGACAGAGAAGGCCACAAAAGCTCCGGATACCTGAACCGTATACAGCGACTCGCGATATTACATGCAAATCTGCTTGATCCCGAAGATGTCAAAAAAGTAATCGGTGAACAGGATTGGAAGGACAGCGTGAAATGCCTAACGGTTTGCGCCTACGACGCCTTCACTCGAATGCTAAACATAGAATGGAGTCCGCCGAGGTACAAGCCTGAAGAAGCCTTGCCGTTTATACCGGAAAAGTCAGAGCTAGAGCAGCTGATCGCCGCGTGTAGAAGCCGAAGAATGGCCACGTTTCTTCAGACGTTAATGGAAACTTTCGCCGATCCAGGAGAGGCTTTAAAGCTGCGATGGATAGACGTTGACAACAAGAACAGAGTCATAACCATCAACCGTCCAGTGAAGGGACACAACCCCAGACAGTTAGAAGTTTCAGGCAAGCTGATAGCTATGCTCAACAGTCTGCCACGGAAGTCCAAGCTGATCTTTCCAACGTCTTACGCTAACATGCAGAGCTGCTTCCTACAAGTCCGAAAAAGAGCCGCCAGAGTACTGTTGAATCCACGACTTCTAGAGATCCACTTCACCACCTTCAGACACTGGGGCGGCAGCATGATCGCCTACTACACCCATGGAAACGTCTTAACCGTTCAGAAGCTTCTAGGCCACAAAAGCATCAAAAACACTATGAAATACATTCACATGATCCACTTCAAAGACGACGAGTTTGAAACCGCCACAGCTACAACGGTGAAAGAAGCTGAAGAGCTTGCGGCAGTCGGCTTTGAAAAGTTCGACGAGTTTAAAGGCATCCACGTCTACAGAAGACCTAAAAGATTCATGTGTTACGCCCAGCACTGATGCGTTGCGTTCACAACAACTGGATGTTCAACATAATTGCCCACGAACCTGACAAGATAGGTGCCATTTTGATAAGGGCGATTGACCCAAAAAGAGGAATGGAAGCTATGAGGAAAAACAGAAAGGTTAAAAAGATTTTTGAGCTGACCAGTGGTCCGGGCAAGCTGACGAAAGCCCTGAAAATCGACAAAGGATTAAACGGAATTTTCGTGACTTCGAAGAAAAGCGAAGTCTTCGTAGCGGATAACGAAATGAATTTTGAAATCGAAAGTTCTCACAGAATCGGAGTGAAAAAAGATCTGGAGAGAAAACTGAGATTTTTCATGAAGGGAAACAGGTTTGTCTCAAAATAAAAC
>DAOVMU010000022.1 GCA_030630585.1 Candidatus Bathyarchaeota archaeon
ATAATATCGGTCATCTATGTTCTTCTATATCATTTCAGTAAGGGATAGACAATGAGTTCCAGAAGCGTAATGGCAGGAAAGCTGAGATGGTCTACCGCAACGATACTGTTGGTTATGTCCATAATCGTTATTATATGGAACTTATGGAGCCTTTACCTAAACCCACAACACCTTCCCTTTTTTCTAATTGTAAGTATTGCCGTCATGGCTTTTGCTACCGTAGTGGCTTTGCGACCGAAATTTCGATAAAGACTTGTCAAAGCTGTGTATGCATTTCACACTAAAGGTCAAGAGAAAGGAGGATGGTGCTATCGATTCGGATACGTAGCATTACTCACCATAATCTTCAGTGCTTTAGCCCTAACGCAGTATCAACTTATTCCGCCTCAATACTCAACAGTGTTTGTGATTGCTTTTTTAATGCTAATTACAGTTTCGGTTGGCATTCTCGCCATTTCTTTCTGGCGTGTAATAGGCAAGTGGGTGCTCTTGCTTATTGTAGTGGCTGTAGTCGTTGGGATCTTGCGAGCGTTGATGTGGATATTAATGCAAACATAAAACAGATCATTAGTAATAATATCGGTCATCGCTGTTCTTATATATCATCTCAGAGCTGGCGGGCAAACATAAGAAAAAGAAAAGAACAAAAAGGAAATTAACGTTCCCTAACGCGCAATAACTTCCCCTTTTTTCTGTGAGGAGAATGGAAATGTCCATAAAAAAACTCAAGCCAACGCTGAATGCGTTGGAGGCGTGTCACTGTCTAGCCTTAATTGAAGTTTCTTATTCATTCCAATAATTGAATGGGAGGAAGAATGATATGGAACAGAAGTAAATGCTTTCAACCGATCTTGTCCTCCCTAATTTTTTGTGCGCATATACCTTAGCTTCGTTTTCGCATTCTAACGCCAGCTAAAACCCCGCTTTTATCAGGTTACGTGGTTTCATGATTTCTCTTAGGATTATTGTTGCGTATGAACCGCGATATAACGTGAAGCTTACTTCTACGTTCCGTTTTGATGGATTGGCGAAGTCTTTTGGAATTTCGTTTAGCGAGAAATCATTTAGCGGAACAATAGTTGTTCGAAGTTCTCCTCTTAGGCTTATTTCTGGCATGGATTTGATTTTGAAGTTTTTCGTAGCAACACCCTCTTCTTCTAAGATTTGTTCTTCGATTTCCCCTTGAACTCCTTGGGACGGACGCTGTTTGAAGCCGATTAAGGGTATTGCTAAACGTTTTTTTCCAGCTTGGATCGCCTTGTTCATTTCTGTAACAGTTTCTGTGCTTGCGATTCCGCGCATCTTTTGCATTGGCAGCCCAGAACGGTCCAAGTTCACAACATAGTCACCAACTTCAGCCACGTTTAACAGTAGCCCTTTTCTTATTTTCTTGCTTAGGAACTTGTTAAACAAGTAAGCTTGATAGGCTTGTGGAAAAAGTCGTCTGAGCTTTATCGGCAGTCTTCTAAAGGCACCAATGAAATCCCCAGGGTTTTTCACTAAGTGCTTAAGCATCCAACGTTCGTAATTCAGTTGTCTTGGAAAATTCTTTAGAGCATACACGAAGTCTTGCGTTATCTGAAGTTGCTTGCGTGCTTGTCGAGATTCTGGATGTTCATGTGGACTTGGCTTCGCTAGAAAGAGCATTGTAGCTTTCTTAAGATTTTCTTGTATTAGAGCTTTCCCAACCAGATGTGTTATTGGGCGGATTGTGCCAAATCTTTGGTGACCGAAAAAATTGGGAACTCCACCGACCGCTTTAAACTCTTCAATAGTTTTTGTCATCCTTTCTTCAATCACAGATTTGGAATGACTTACGGCTCCTATGGTTATATGGAATTGGTTTCCAAAGAGATAATATGATGAAAGCTTGCAGCGAAAATATCCTATTGGACGAATTTCTATGTCTTTTACTTTGATTTTGTGAATTTCCTCAGCTGACACACCTTCAACAGTAATGTGTTGGGCAGTCACAGCCTTAGCATCCTTTATGCCGCCAATATGAATTTGCTTTCTGCTTATGTCTAATTGCCTCGCGACTGCCCTAAGAGCCGAAAAAGTGTCCCAGTTCCGCTTAACCAAAACACACACCAGGTAACGATTCCAAACCAAAGAAGAACCTAACGCTCTACGCTTAACATGACTTTCAGACTGATTTATTCCAGCTTTGGAACCATCAACCAAAACTTCCTCAACAACAAAATCTTCAACACACCGCCGTATAATCCCACCAATACCCAAAGAACCCGTAGCATAGACCTCAATACCTATAAACTTCTCCAATCTAGGAACAAACAAAGCTTGAGCCTTCTAGAGAAGGGGAAGCATACCCGTTATTTTCTCCACCTTTTCTGCTGATGCTGGACCTATTCCCACACAAGTTATTGTTCCAGGAGGAACTTCTGTAAGACCTCTGTCGATGATCAATGCACAGGGTAGCGCTAACTCTTTCGCTTGTATTTCCAGTTCCAGCAGTTCCTTTTCGCTCTTTACTTTGACAGCAATTTTGCACTGTCCCTCCTGCAGCCAAGCCTTCCACCAATCCTTAGAGTGTTTTCTCGCCTCCTCTGCTGCTGAAACCGCAGCGTGCCCAGCCTGTGCCGCGATTTTTCCCCTACTCATTTTCAAGTCAGAACGGAAAACAATGACCTGCTTGTAACGAAATTCACACATGCCCCACACACTATCCCTTTTATTCAGTTGTCTTCAGTGAATTTAACGATTCGCAAGCAAGTATGATACAAGAAAATAGAAAAGAGCTAATTGCACTCGAGGATTCCATAACATGCGTAAAAGGGAACGCCCTTGGAAATCTATGTCTTCAAAGTTTTGAAGAGCTTTGTCCAAGCTGATTCTTGCACAGAAGCTAATTGCGTCATCTAATTTGTTGTCTGACAGAGCATCAAGCATTTTCCTTATTCTAAGCATGAAGTTAAAGTCAGCCCCTAACATTTTGTTGCAATGCTTCTGATACGTACATAGAGAATCTGAAGAGAAGTCTTTCTTACACAAGGCTTCATAAACAACTCCAGTAGCGATCTTTGCACATGTCATCCCGAAAATCACGCCGCCACCCGTCGTGGGTTTCACCTGTGAGGCTGCATCTCCTACAACTAAGAACCCGTTCGAAAAAGTCTTGGGAATTGGCCCCCCAAGCGTTATGGAATGAAAGGAACTTTTCAGGATCTTTGCGCCACGCAACTTCTTGGAAGCTATTGGATGTTTAAGCATAAGCCTCTGCAGAAGTTCTCTCGGGTTCCCAGCTTTTGCAGCCAACCCAATCTTTGCTTTCCCATCCCGCTTGGGCATTAGCCATGCATAAAATCCTGGAGCATAATCTCTGCCGACGAAAACTTCAACCATTTCTGTTTCCATGTCTTTGACATTTTCAACTTCAGCCTGCACAGCTTTAACAAGCGTATTGCGACCATATGAAAACAGGCCTACGTTCCTTAAAATCCTTGATTGTATCCCCTCAGCATCCACGACGACTCTAGCTGAAAACTTTTCTTCAGCTTTTCCACACCTGACAGTGACACCTTTCACAAAGCCATTTTCAACTATTAGAGATTTAACCATTGAATTGAGGAAGTAATGGGCACCAACCTTTTCCGCTGTCTCCGCGATATACTTGTCAAAAAGAACTCGGTTGACAGCGCATGTCACTGGCGAAGAAAAACGCAAATAAAAGCTCTTACCCTTCGGAGAGTGAAAAATCGCTCCATAGAAAGTGTTTTCCACGATTTCTGAGGGGAGCGGATACAGTTCCAGAAGTTTTAAACTTTTAATGCTTAAGTGACCAGTACAATGGGATGGAACCCCTATTTCAGCGTGTTCTTCAAAAACATTCACGTTAACGCCAAGCCTTGCAAGGTTCAAAGCAGTGAAGGAGCCGCATGGTCCACCTCCAACGATAATTACATCTGAAACAATTTCGTGCATCGATCCGCTAGACCTTCAAAGTTTTAAGCAAAAAAGTCTATCTTAGGGTATAGGCTCAATTCGTCTTTTCCCGCGTCCCATGGACGTTGTGTGAATCTTTCCGCCGATTTCTAAGCGCATCAGCAATTCATTAAAGTCCTTAAAGCCTAAGTCCTTGAATTCCTCCTTCAACGCGCCGAAGAGATCGACGTCTGTAACGGCGCCTTTCTTCTTCAAGATTTCCAAAAGAAAGTAGTGAGGTGGACACATTTTCCACGTTTTAACAACCATAGATTAGGCTCCTAAGCAACGGGTGTTGCTGGTTTTTGCACTTGCCGAATCTGTTGCATAAATCTCTTATACCATTTCTCCATATCTGGCGAGACTGATGGGCCGATCCGTTTCATTGCCTCTTGAAAATTAGTCATTGTTACTTCCTTGGCGTCTATGTTCTCTCTTAGGGCGTGCATAGCGGCTTCTCTGCAGAGGGCTTGTATGTCTGCGCCACAGTAGTTCTTGGTTATAGTCGCTAAATGTGCTGGGTCTACGTCCTTTGTTAACGGCATGTTTTTTGTGTAGATTTTGAAGATTTCTAGACGACTCTTCTCATCGGGCTGAGGTACATAAATTAGCCTGTCAAATCGTCCTGGACGAAGAACTGCTGGATCAACGATGTCAGGTCTGTTTGTGGCAGCTATAACAACTATGTCCACTAGGGCTACTATACCGTCCATTTCTGTTAAAAGTTGACTGATAACGCGTTCTGTTACTCCGCTGTCCGCAAAGCCCAGTCCCCGTCGAGGTAAAAGAGAGTCAATCTCATCGAAGAATATAACTGTAGGAGCAGCCATTCTTCCCTTTCTGAACACTTCTCTAATGGCTTTTTCTGATTCCCCGACCCATTTTGAAAAGATTTCGGGACCTTTAATTGTTATGAAGTTGGCTTCGCTTTCTGTTGCTACAGCCCTTGCCAAAAGGGTTTTACCGCATCCAGGAGGTCCGTAAAGTAGAATTCCCTTTGGTGGATTTATTCCAAGTCTCTTAAAAATTTCGGGATTTTTAATAGGCCATTCCACAGCTTCGTTAAGTTCTTGTTTGACTTCTTGTAGTCCACCTATGTCGTTCCAGTGGACTGTTGGCACTTCTATGTAGACTTCACGCATGGCTGTAGGAGTTATTTCCTTATAGGCATTAAGGAAGTCCTCCATTTTAATCTCCATTTTTTCCAGGACACTTGGCGGTACACGTTCTTCCTCCAAGTTTATCTGTGGCAGATACCTGCGTAGAGCCTTCATGGCTGTTTCTCTGCATAAAGCTGCCAAGTCTGCTCCCGTGTATCCGTGGGTCATTCCAAACAATTTCTTGAGGTCTACATCATCTGCTAATGGCATTCCGCGGGTATGTATTTGGAGTATTTCGTATCTTCCCTGCTTGTCTGGAACGCCTATCTCAATCTCTCTGTCGAATCTACCCGGTCTACGAAGGGCTGGATCTAAAGCGCCTACCCTGTTTGTTGCGCCTATAACTATAACGTTTCCTCTTCCGGACAAACCATCCATTAATGCCAAAAGTTGGGCAACCACGCGTCTCTCAACTTCGCCTGTGACTTCTTCCCGTTTAGGCGCTATCGCGTCTAGTTCATCTATAAATATTATGCTTGGAGAGTTCTGTTGAGCTTGCTGAAAGATTTCTCTAAGTCTTGCCTCTGATTCTCCGTAGAACTTGCTCATTATTTCTGGTCCGTTTATTGAGAAGAAGTTTGCCTCTGACTCGTTTGCTACTGCTCTAGCCAAAAGGGTTTTACCGCAACCGGGAAACCCATGAAGCAACACTCCCTTGGGTGGCTCTATTCCTAACCTCTGGAATAGTTCAGGATGCCGCAGTGGAAGTTCAACCATTTCCCTTACTCTTTGAATCTCTTCACGCAGTCCTCCAATATCTTCGTATGTTGTTCTTGGTAGCCCCCTTCCTTCAGGAGCTGGTTCGTTCAAAATCGCTATTCTTGTTTCCGCTGCAACTTTTACAATACCGTGGGGGCGTGTCTTCGTTACAGTGAAGGGTATAGCATGACCAAGCATCATAACAAGCGTAGTGTCACCTTCAACTAATGTTCTCTCTGTGAGGCGGTTTCTGACAAAGTTTGTGAAGTCTTCGTCGACGTTTAACCTCATGTCCACTGGTGCTAGGGTGACATTTAAGGCATCTTTTACCTTGGCTGGTTTAACAACCACGTATTCGTTTATGGCGACTCCTGCGTTTTTACGAGTGAAACCGTCTATGCGTATTATCTCTTGGTTTTGATCTTCACTGTAGGCTGGCCAAGTTATTGCTGAGGTTGTTCTTTTACAGACTATTTCTATCACGTCACCGGCTGATATGCCTAGTTTTCTCATTGTCCTCTGGTCTATGCGGGCAATGCCCCTTCCAACATCCCGCTGCCTTGCATCGCCAACACGCAATTGTATCTCAACCAATCAGACCCCTTCCATAATCATGTTGATACTGTCCGAAACAGAGCCTAATTCCTATATAAATGTTTAAGATTATCTGCTTGTTCGACGAACCATACCCGGTTGCACTTGGCTTATCCAATTTATCTCCTTAAATTTCTTCTCAACCTCATCAAGCACGCCCGATTTGTCCTCTGGAATTTTGATGTGAGCAATCAAAACGTTTAAGCCGAAGGCTATTGGCTCTTCTCCAAACCCGTATATCGAAGCACACTCTGGCAGAGAATCTTCAATCTTCTTCTTTAGTTGATCAAAGTCAATAGTTATATCTACTGGAAATATTTTATAAGAAACTACAACACTGCCCATTTTTCAACATCCTTTTGCATTTTATGGTCCAACAAAACCGCATTTCGGACATTTATAGGAACGCCCAAACTTTCTGCATTTCGCACACCGTCTTATCAGAATTTCTCCACAGTTTGGACATAGAAATTTTGTGGCCTCTGTTCCCGGTTGTATTGGTTTACTGCAACTTGTGCAAGTTACAAAAGTCAATGTTGCTGTTTTTTCATCCATTCATCATTCCTCGGCGACGGCTTTGTAATTATCAGGCTTCCTTATATTTAATGTGCTTCAAAGCTGAAAAAAAGACTATAGATTGCCTAAAGGGTTTGTGTCCAAAACCTCCTGTCTAAGACTGCTTTCGTAAGTTTATTATTCCACTTTCATTGTTATATTTAGCGGGGTTGTTTTGGGCGTAAACTTACGTGATCTTGTTCCGAAAACAAAGATCAAGCTTGAATATCTAAGTGGAAAATCCATTGCCATAGATGCTTACAACGCCTTGTACCAGTTCTTAGCCATAATCCGACAGCCAGATGGCACACCGTTAAGAGATAACAGTGGAAAGATAACCAGCCACTTAAGCGGTCTCCTTTACAGGACAAGCAACCTTGTGAAAATAGGTATAAAACCAATATACGTTTTTGATGGAGTTCCACCTGCATTAAAGGAAGTTGAAATCAAAAGGCGTACGAAAGCTAAAAAAGAAGCATTAAAAAAGTATGAGCAAGCCGTGAAAGAGGGAAAAATAGAAGAAGCCCGCATGTACGCGCAGGCAACGTCCCGTTTAAAGGATTACATGGCTGAAGACAGCAAACGGCTTTTAGATTTGATCGGTATTCCGTGGGTTCAAGCGCCAAGCGAGGGTGAAGCCCAAGCAGCACATCTCGCAAAGCGAGGAGACGCAGACTATTGTGCAAGTCAAGATTATGATAGCCTCCTTTTTGGGGCCCCGAATCTTGTGAGAAATGTGACGATTTCAGGTCGGAGGAAACTGCCGAGGAAAAAGGTGTACATTGAGGTTGAACCAGAAGTTGTTCAGCTTGAACTTGTTCTAAGAGAATGTGGAGTAACCTTTGAGCAAATAATTGATGTAGCCATACTAATCGGCACAGACTTTAACCCTGAAGGCGTAAAAGGCTTAGGACCAAAAACAGCCCTAAAACTGATAAAGGAGCATGGAAGCCTAGAAAACGCTTTACCATACATAAAAAACGCAGAGTTTCCGGTTGAACCGCAAAGAGTTAGGGAAATATTCCTACATCCAAACGTAACAGACAACTACAAGATAGAATGGAGAGAACCAAAGGTGGAAGGGGTAATAGATTTTATTTGCAGAGAAAGAGACTTCTCAGAAAACCGAGTAAGAAAAGCTTTGGAAAAAATGCGAAAGGGCACTGAGGAGTTAAAGGGAAAAGCAACATTAGAAAAATGGTTTAGGTAAGAAAACCTTTTATGAACTAGGTAACTAACCTACTTAAAAACTAGAGGTCAGGGGAAAGGGAAATGAATGAAATAAAGATTCAGCTGCCTGTGGATGACCTTCCAAAGAATTGGTATAATATCTTGCCGGATCTTCCGCAACCGCTTCCACCACCTAAAGACCCAGAAACAGGTCCTTCCAGACTTGAGTTTTTGTCTAAAGTAATTGTCAAAAAATGTTTAGAACAGGAGAGTTCAAGTCAACGTTGGGTTCCTATACCCAAGGAATTAAGGGAACTGTATATTCAGGCTGGTAGACCGCGACCACTTCGGCGAGCGAGAAGGCTTGAGAAGTTCTTGAAGACACCTGCACATCTTTACTGGAAGAGGGAGGACTTGTCTCCAACAGGAAGCCACAAAGTTAATACTGCTTTGGCTCAGATGTTCTATGCGTCCGAAGAGGGTAGAGAAGGTGTTTGTACAGAAACAGGGGCTGGCCAATGGGGTACCGCACTATCGTATGCCTCATGTTTGATGGGGTTAAAATGCGTCGTTTTCTGGGTTCGCAATGTACATGATTGGAAGGTTGACCGAAGGACTCTAATAAAAATGTATGGGGCTGAGGTTTTTCCTTCGCCGAGCAATATAACTGGAGTTGGCAAAAGTATCCTTCAAGCGAATCCCAATCATCCCGGCTCGTTGGGCATAGCAATATCAGAGGGACTGGAGTACACAGAGAAACATGAAGGATTTGCTTACTGTTTGGGAAGTGTCCTGAATCATGTGTTGATGCATCAGTCAGTTATTGGTCTTGAAACAATCGAACAATTTAATATTGTGGGGGAGCAGCCAGATCTGATGATAGGGTGCTTTGGGGGAGGGTCCAACTTCGGCGGTTTCACATTACCCTTGATTGGCGAAGTATTGAAAGGTAAGCGGGAATGTGAATTTCTTGCAGCCCAGTCTCTGGCAGCGCCCAACATCAGCCAAGGTGAATACCGTTATGATTTTGCAGATTATGCTGGTAGAACGCCCCTTCTTAAAATGTACACTTTGGGTCACAAGGTGGATATGCCACCGATATTCGGGGATGGTCTTCGATACTCTGGGGCATCGCCAATTCTAAGTCTATTGAGAAACTTGGGGTATATTAAAACAAAGACTTATCCCATTGATGAGAAGGTAGTTTTTGAGGCTACCCGAACGTTCCTTCGAACAGAAGGATTTCTACCTGCTCCTGAATCATCATACGCCATTAGAGCCATGATAGATGAAGCGTTGAAATGTAAACAAACTGGCGAGGAAAAAGTGATCGCTTTTAACCTTTCAGGTCACGGTTTTCTGGACATTTTCGGATACAGGAAAGTGTTAAACCTTTAATGACCGTTGGTTCACACCTCAGCACAAAGTTCAAGCTGACAAAACGAAAGAGTTTAGGAATTTAATATGTAACTAACATATAGGCGTACTTGAATTGCAACTGCAGCGCCATCACCAACACACGAAGGAATGATATCTTTGATTGTGGATACACAACTTCAGCAGCCAACCCAGCTGGTCCCGCACCTACAACTATAACATCATACAAGAGTTTTCAACCCTTAACTAACTATTCTTGTCGAAATCTAGTTCAAGATTTTTGTCCATACTGCCCAGTCAAAGGAACAAAGGCTACTCCACCCAAGCTCTCCTTCATAATCTTTCCGTCAACTCTCTTTGAAAATTTCATGAGACTCTGGAACAGGTGTACACTACCAACAGGAATCAACATAATCCCCTTAGGCTTTAACTGTTCAATCAGAGGCTTTGGAACGTCCGGTGCAGCAGCTGTCACAAGAATTCTGTCGTAAGGAGCCTTCTCCGAATGGCCTATAGAGCCGTCTGCACAGACTATGGCTACACGATCCCCATATCCAGTTTTCATAACGTTTCTTCTTGCAAATTCAGCTAAGCCTTGAACTATTTCCACGGTGTAAACGTGTCCCCATTCGCTTCTTGGGGCATCGCTGGGTGCAACTACCTCAGCTATTGTTGCGGCATGCCATCCTGAACCTGCTCCAACTTCCAGCACTTTGTGGCCGACTTCCAACTGCAGGGCTTCATTCATTATTGAAACCATGTCTCGCCTAGCCCAGCATCAAAGCCAAGGCTATGTGGCGCTGAAATCGTCTGCCCAAACCCTATTGGAAGCGGCGTATCTGCAGCACTGTAAGACTGCATGTTCTCTGGGAGAAAGTTTTCACGAGGCACGGAACGCATAGCTCTAATAACCCTGGGTGAGCGGAGAGTGTACTCCTTTATTAGTTTTTCAACGAGTCTTTCCCAGTCGCTTTTCCCCAAATTGAAGCACCAGATGAAATATTGTGGAATAGACCATTTAAACGTGTTTCTATTTGAAAAGAAGAGGAAGAATAAAAAGATAGACTATTTTACTGTAACACATTTGGCAAGGTTTTTCGGAGTGTCCGGGTTGTGGCCTCTCTCAAGGGCCATATAGTAGGCTAGAAGCTGTAATGGAACAACAAAGGGAATCGGCGACAGAACCTCAGGTATACCTTTAGGCACTTCCATATAGTCCTCGGCCAACTCCTTGATTTCTTCGTCGCCTTCCTCAATCACTGCGATTATTGAGGCCTCTCTAGCTTTCATTTCCATAATGTTACCTATCAATGTTCGTCGTGTTCCACCCTTTGGACAGATGAAAACAACAGGAAAACCATGTTCTACGAGGCTTATAGGTCCATGCTTGCTTTCTCCAGCCGGGAAGGCTATGGACGGTACATAAGCTATTTCCATGAGTTTCAATCTGCCCTCGTAGGCTGTAGCCGCACTTATCCCACGACCTAGGAAAAAGAATGTTTTAGCATCTTTGTATTTCTTTGCAATCTGCTTCGCCTTCTCCTCTTGTGTTTGAATTATGGTTTCGACAGTGTCTGGTAGCTGCTCCAATTTCTCTGCAAGAAAATCCATTTCATCTTGTGAAACTTTTCCTCTTTTCTTTGCAAGTCTTAATGCCAGTTGAGCTAGCACGGAAAGTTGCGAGGTGAACGTTTTGGTTGCAGCTACACCTATTTCTGGACCGGACTGCTGGCCGATGTAAACTCGTGAAACCCTGGTCAAGGTTGAACCAATAGCATTGGTTAATCCGAGAACTGTTGCTGCTCTTTCACGGGCACTGTCTACAGAAGCTAGAGTGTCTGCTGTTTCGCCAGATTGGCTTACTGTCAAGATTGTGCTGTCAATATTTACTGATTTGCCATGTTGTTCAACGAATTCTGAAGCTATAACTGGATGGGTTGCCAAAAAAGCAAGTTTAGAAAACATGTATGATGCAGCCAAACAAGCATGATAGGATGTCCCACAAGCCACTAGGAAGACTTCGCGGGCACGATCAAGAAAAGTCGCCATCAAATCAAGGTAATGATCCTGCAATCTAAGGGTATTCCGTAAACAAGTGGGTTGCTCATGGATTTCCTTCAACATGAAATACGGATAGCCCTTCTTTACAGCCATTTGAGGCGTCCAGTCAATACGCTTGGGTTCCCGCACAATAACACTTGAATCAACAATATTCCTAATCTCAAAGCCTTCTCGCGAGAGAATAACAAGCTCACCATCATCAATCATGACTGCTCTATTAGTTAGAGGCAGAAATGCAGGAATATCAGAAGCGCAGTAAATCGCATTTTCATTCACTCCAATAACCAGTGGACTTTCATGTCTAGCACAAACTATCTTGTCAGGCTCATTCACTGAAATAACGGCAATCGCGTAAGAACCGTCAAGCCTTCTTACAGCTTCAAGCACAGCATCAGCAAGACTCAAGGAAGGATTAGCTTTCAAGTTTTCCTCAATAAGATGAGCTATCACTTCGGTGTCGGTCTTGGATTTGAAAACGTGACCACGGCTCTCCAATTCCGACTTCAACTCAACGAAGTTTTCTATGATTCCATTATGAACAACGGCGATGCTTCCATTACAGTCAACATGTGGATGCGCATTAACCTCCAATGGAGCACCATGTGTAGCCCATCTTGTATGTCCAACGCCAAGGTTTCCAGGTA
>DAOVMU010000080.1 GCA_030630585.1 Candidatus Bathyarchaeota archaeon
CATCAACATTTATATCCATCGCTTGAATATTCAAAAAAATGAGCAAAAAATGTCTCCTTGGCGCCTGCTAAAACCCAAAACAGACAATGCCTTCGTTAACATGGCAGTTGACGAGGCCATACTGCGGGCGAGAATCGAAGGAAAAGTACCCAATACTTTACGGTTTTTTCGTTGGCGCCCTTCAGCCGTGTCTATTGGGCGTTTTCAAAACGTTTACGACGCAGTTGACTTGGAAAACTGCAGAATCCACAGCGTGGATGTGGTTAGGCGTATTTCCGGAGGTGGCGCGGTTTACCATGACTCTGAAGACGAAATCACCTACAGTGTAATCGTGAAACAGGAGGATTTAGGAACAGGTGATGTCGCAGAAGCGTACATCCAAATCTGCAACGGCCTAATTGAAGCAGCTCACATTCTAGGCATAGATGCTGAATACAACAAGGGCAACGTCAAACAATGTCCTAACATCATCGTCAAGGAGCGGAAGATTTCTGGAAGCGCTCAGGCACACAAAAGAGGTGTAATTCTTCAACACGGTACTCTCTTGATGAACGTTAACTTGCAAAAAATGTTCACATTTCTCAAAGTTCCTTGGGCAAACACCCGTATAGACTTGATAAATATTGCTACGCGAAAAATTACGTCGGTTGCAGATGAGTTAGGCAGCTGTGTAACCGTCGACCGAGCTTGTGAAGCGTTGACCAGAGGATTTGAAAAAGCTCTCGGCATAAATCTTGTAGAAGGTATCCTGACAGATTACGAGTTAAATCTTGCGCAGAGACTAGAAGAAGGAAAACTTGCAACTTATGAGTGGAATTTTGAAGGTAAGACTAACCTATTAAACTCCAACCCAGTCAGTTAGCTTCATATTTTGTTCCAACGTTATGTCCATTGGCTTAAAGGTTTGTTCAAGGGCGGTCGTTAAGTTGCGGATATAATCTTCTATATTAATCTCTGCCAAACTCCTTACATGACTAATGGGTTTCACTGTGAACGTTTTATCCTTGTAGTTGAATGGTTTAACCTTTATGAAATGGACTGTATCTCGGCGGCTTAGCTTTTTCCCAGCGTTAACGAGCTGTAAGGCACATTGATAAGGCTGAGGCATAATCTTTGTTGCGCTGGCTCTTTCAACAGGATCATAATACAGTTGCACCGAATAGACAAGGTCTTCAAGTTCCACATCACGTTGCCGCAGCTTCTTTATCGCGCTGTGGACTAGGGCAACAATTTCCCTTTTCGCCAAAGAATACTGTTCCATGCTCTTCACTTCGCTGAGCACTTTTACACAGTCGCGAAAAACTTGCTGAATGAATTTTGGCGCGTTAGATTTTATCGCTGTCAGGCCTTTCAGGTCGGGGATTCCGTTTTTTGTTATGCCAAAATATGATTTTTTTGCTTTTGACAATACGCAGAGAGCGTAGCGTTTTTCTATGGCCAAGTCAAGATTCAGCTTTTTCTTAACGGTATCAATTAGGCTTTGCACCTGCCACAGTGACGGCTTGTCTAGGAAAATGGAGTCGGTGTCGCCGTAGGTTGGATGCATTCCACTTTCTCGTGCAATTTTCCATGTAGTTTGTAGTGCCCATCGCCCATAGCCTGTTATGGATTCTGCAAGTGGGGGGCATGCAACTCCATGGATGCGAACAGTCACGCCATAGCTGGAAACACTTATCAGTTTAAGCAGCTTCGATGCAGCCTTTGCTAGCTGTCTCTCCTGCTCTGAGATGGAAGTATCATTGGACAGGGGTTTGAACCAACGGATTCGGAGATCCTTCAATGCTCCTATCAGTAGAGAATAGAAGCCTTTCCGTTTCGTACAAACATGATGTTCTATTTCAGGAATTTTGTTGGCTTTGCATTCTTCATGGGGACAATTAACTGTCTCGTATGAGAGGTTGTAGCTGTCTATACAGCTAGGGTATAGGCTCTCAAAATCGCAGACAACCGTGTCGAAGTATATCCCTGCCTCTGGTTCAATTGTGAGGGCGCCAGGAACTTGGTGTGTTTCATAGCCTCTTCGCAGTTCTTTGGATGTGGGGATAAGAACATTGTTGTTGCGAAGATGCGTGTAAATCATAGATTTTATCCAATCGCTTACTCTTCGGCTGGCGTAAGCTTCTGGAATGGGAATATTGACTATTCTCGCAAGCAAGAAAGCGAGGTAGATTTGTTCTGTAGCATCTTCCTGCCTTTTCTCACCGCTCAACAGATCCATGTTGATTTTTGGAACTGGTTGATGACAGAGGTTGAACCATTTCTCAATTTGTGCATATTTTAGCGGGGTTGTCTGTCTTTCTTGCGTAAAAGCTTTGTCAAATTTCTGCTTCAAGTCCCGCTGAACAGTTTTAGCTACTACAAAGTTGTCCCCTTGTTGGACATAGGGGGCGCCAAACACTAGGCCATTGTCGTAAATGTAGCTTCGACTGTACTCGATTTCACTTTCCCAGACATTCCTAAACTGCCTAATTAGCTTCTTAAGGAACATTGGAGTCCAAGCCTTTACTTTTGCGAGCTGTACTATTTCATCAGTGAACAAGTTTAGTTTCTTAACAAGCTCCACTTCGCCTTGAATACTCGCTACTGCTTCTTCCTCTTCTTTTGACAAAGGACAAGTTGCTAAGAAGTAAGGTTTATACTTGCTAGTGCTGAACTCTCTAATGTCTCCGCTAGACGAATCATAAAACTCAAGCTTAATCTCTCGGTTTGTATCTGTGAACTTTACATTCCACAGGAATAGCATCTTGTTCCTAATAGTTGTCTAAGATGTTCTTAATAAAAAACTCGTATGAAAAATGCTGCACTGCAGAAAAACAAAGTGCTTCTAACTCATCCAATAGTTACTTAGAGCAAGTCTGCTCGTTTCTGCGTAAGTCTTTTAAGCAAATCAACGAAAAGAACAATTGAAGAAAGGAGATATTTTGCATGAAGAAAAAGTTGATGGATATTCTGGCTTGCCCCATCGACAAATACCATCCACTCGAGCTTCACGTTTTTAAGGAGAAAGAAGAAATCGTTGAAGGATTAATCGTCTGTCCAAAATGTCTGCGTTGGTACCCAATCCGCGACGAGATTCCCGAAATGTTGCCAGACGAACTTCGCGATGAAAAAGACGAACTGCCCTTCTTGAAAAAGTGGAAAAGCGAAATTTCCAAAAAAATCCTTACAGAAGGCAAACCGTTCAATTTAGAAGCAGAAATCAGAAAGAAACACTAGTCACACTTTGTCAAATTTCAGTTTCATTGCGCGACCTTTTTTGGAGGATTTTATAGCAGCTTCAGCGATTACTAAGGCCTTTAACCCGTCGACACCTGTGACCTCTGGCTCTTTATCTTTAAGTATGCTTCTCGCAAAATGCTGCAACTCCAGTTTTAATGGTTCTTTCCATTCATATCGTGGCTTCAATGTCTCTTCTAGAGTTTCCACGGTTATTTCTTGCGTAAGATAATTGAGTGACATTATCGCGTCGCTGCCTGTGAGCGTCAAATTTCTAATTTTATCAGGTGTCAACCAGTTTGCTTCAATAAAAGCCGTTTTTCCACGCTTAAATGTGAGCATTATCTGGGCGTAGTCTTCAAATTTCGTATGCTTCAAGTTTCCAACTCTTGCATAAACCGTTGTCGGATCTTCTTCAAAGATTTTCCGCATGATATCTATTTCGTGAATTGCATAGTCTTTCACAACTCCTACATCGCCTATTCTTTCAGGCCACCGCGAAACCCGTTTAGCGGTAGCTGAGACAAGTTCGCCGATCTCTCCTTTTTTCATAGCATCTTTGGCTCGTTGGATACCCGGGTTGAATCTTTCTATGAAACCCACCATCAAGTGTCTATCCTTTTGTTTTGCGAAGTCTACGATTCTTCTTGCTTCTCTGATTGTGCTGGCTAAAGGCTTCTCAACCAATACATGCTTTTCCGCTTTCAACGTTCTCATAGCTTCGGCTGCGTGGGCCGTTGTCCATGTGCAAATGCTAACTGCTTCAACATCTTCTCGTTTAAGCAATTTCCGACTGTCACCGTACACTTCAGCGCCGTATTGTTCAGCAATGTCTCTCGCCCTTTCTACATTAACGTCACAAACTGCCACGAGTTCAGTCTTTGAGAGATCACTAAACACTCTAGCATGATTTTTACCCCAGAAACCTACGCCGATAACTGCAACGCCAAGTTGCTTGTTCATTTTGTCCAAACTCCCCTTCCTAAGCCACGATACACAAATCCATACTTCTCTGCTTTCAATGGATCTATTACATGACTGATGTCCACTATTGCTGGCGATTTTTTGGCCAAGAGCTTGATTTTTTTAAGGTTCAACCGCTCAAACTTGGAATGACCTACTAGAATGATTATGCAATCCGTTTTTTCAACAACTTTAAATAATTTTTCGGCTTCAAAGCCAAGCTCTGTCAACTCTTTTTTTGAAAAGAACGGGTCATAAATCCTCACTATTCCCACTTTCTTTTTGAGGAGATTAATAATGTTCCTTATCAGTATTCTAGGTGGCTCTTTGATATTTGGATGTTGGGAAATCCCTAGAACCGAAATTTTTGCTCTTCTAACCGTTTTGCCGCAAGCTTTCAAAGCGTCTTTTGCCAAGCGGAACGTGTAATCAGCAATTTCTTCATTTATCTTTCTAGCTAAATGTGTCAGGCGGAGGTTCAAGTTAATGTTTTCAGCTTCTTCATCAAGCAGGAATCAGTCACTCCGAGCCGAACTATTCAAGACGCCAGGAAAGGGCAGATGGAATGTGTCACTTTTATGGGCAACTTTCAGGATTTCAAGAAAGTCTATTCCAAGCCTTTCGCACAAGAATGCAAGTTCATTTGCTAAAGCTTGACTGGCCTCGTTACTTGCGTTTTGGAAAAGATTTATTGCCTCGGCGGTTTTCATGCTGCTGACTTCCATAATATTCGACTTGGTTATTCTACCTAAAACAAGATTTGCTATTCTAAGGCTTGATTCATCAATAGCGCCTACAACTCTTGAGAAGTTAGAAACTCTGCTCAATGTTTCCAGCGGATTCGCTTGAATGGGGCTACAAGCCAAACCAAAATCTAGGCCAGCCTTTAATCCAGATGTTTTTTCTAAGATCTCTCGCATAGAACCTTCAACTATTCCAGGTCCTGTGGAGCAGATAAACAGAACCAAAGAATCTTTCTGCAGCCCCATTCCTACCTCTCTGCACATTTTTTCTAATAGCGAATAGTCTGGCTTTTTCTTTCGGTCAACTGCCGTTTGAACGGCGATAACAATGATGTCACTTTCCGATGCGGTCTTTCTAGCATTAGAAGATGCAGTGAACCCCCCTTCTTTCATGTATCTTTCTAATGTGCGATAGGCTTCCTTTAAAAATAGAGTTTGCCCCTTCTTTAGCAATTCAAGGGCATGCGGATTTGTGTTTACGCCTATTACTCTGAACCCTGCGTCTGCAAAAAGACAAGCATAAGACACGCCTATTTTGCCGCATTCGATGACGCTGACTGTGTAGTTTCCGCATTTTTCGAAACTGTCAATATCTTCTTTGTTAATGCTCATTATGCTGGACATTTTTTCACTTCTGTGGTGTTTACCCGGCTGGATTTCTTGTGGTTTGAAGCTTGACTTGAGTCTAAGGGCTTATGATTTGTTGCAGTTTTCGCTTATATTCTTTAACCAATATGTACGCTCCTTCTTTTGTCTCTGCTTCGGCGTAAAATCGGTATATGGGTTCGGTTCCGCTTGGTCTTATGAGGATGGAGCTTTTATTTGGTAACCATAATTTTACGCCATCGATGGTTTCAGGATTTAAGTGTTTGACATCTGCAACCAATTTTTTAAGGACCAAGGTTTTCTTTTCGTTTGGGCATTTTATTTTGCCTTTCTCAAGGTAATAATAAGGCAATTCGCTCAGCAATTGAGACAGCTTTCTTTCAGTTTTCGCCATTATGTCCAAGATTAAAGCTGTTGTCATTGCACCGTCTCGTACTGGCTGATGGGGACCGTAAAATACTCCTCCGTTTTCTTCTCCTCCCAATTTTGCCTTCAATCTCTTCATGGTGTATGAGACGATAGTGCTTCCAACCTTTGTCCAGACTAGCTTGCCGCCATATTTTTCTGCTATATCTTTGACTACTCGTGAAGAGCTTACAGGCGTGACAATAGTTTCTCCGCTGTTTACTTGCAGAAAATGTTTTTCTATCAGGGCGAAGGTGCGATCTCCCCATTGTATTTCTCCTTTTTCGTCTACGAAGATGGAGCGGTCTGCATCACCATCAAAAGCAACGCCGAAATCTGCTCCAACGGTCTTCACCGTTGTTGCCAAGTCCTGTAGATTTCCTGGTCTAGGTTCTGACATTCTACTTGGGAATGTTCCATCGATGTCTGCGTTTATTGTAGTGACTCGGCAGCTTAGCTCTCTAAGCAAGTACGGTGTTACTAAGCTGCCTACGCCATTGGCAGCATCCACGACAACGTGGTAATGTTTTTTCCTAATTGCAACTGCATCAACATGTTTTTTCACAGCCTCTTTGTATTCATCCAAGACTCTGAGCAAGACATATACATGTCCAACTCTACACCAGTCAACGCGGTTCGCCTTGTTTTCAAAGAATATGTTTTCGATTTCAACTTCTTGTTGCCTCGGAATTTCAACGCCGTCTTTTGCCATCACTTTTATTCCATTATATTGGGGTGGGTTATGGGAGGCTGTAATCATGACGCCACCGTCCATTTGGTAATTTTTAACTGCGTATTGAATGCTGGGCGTAGGTACCATTCCAGTGTTATAGGCGTTGCAACCTGTTGAAACCAGTCCACTTGTGACCGCGTTTGCTAGCATAATCTTGCTGACTCTGTTGTCATATCC
>DAOVMU010000099.1 GCA_030630585.1 Candidatus Bathyarchaeota archaeon
AGGAGAGTCTAACGTTTGGCTAAGTTCAAAATAATTATCTCAGACCCCGATTCAGGAACTTCAAAAACTGTTGAATTAGAGGAAACTCACGCCGTCCCATTGATTGGAAGAAGATTAGGAGAAATATTAGATGGGGCAATAGTAGGTTTGTCAGGACATAAAATACAGATAACCGGAGGCTCAGATAAAGATGGCTTCCCAATGAAACCCAGCGTTCACGGTGGTGTCCGCAGAAGAATCATACTAGGCGGAGGAGTAGGCTTTAACCCTAAAGATAAGGGAGAAAGAAGAAGAAAAACGGTTCGTGGAAACGTCATAACAGACGAAATAGTACAAATAAACATGAAAATATTGGAGAGGCCAAAACCAGCCAAGGAAACCAAAAAGAAGAAGGAAAAAGAAGAAACATTTAAAAAAGAAGCTAAAACAAAGACTTAACATTTATTAACTCGCAAAATTTAATCCTTCCCTCAACTTGTAAACGTTCATGGGAAAATAAAATGACTAGTAAAAAATCCAAGGCTTTACTCAAACAACCTCAAGCAAACATTGGCATCATAGGCCATGTCGACCATGGCAAAACAACATTGGTGCAAGCATTAACAGGCATTTGGGCGGCAAGACACAGTGAGGAGTTGAAAAGAGGCATAACGATAAGGCTGGGCTACGCAGACATGTCTATCTACAAATGTCCGAAATGTGAACCACCAAAAAATCATTCGACAAAGCCAGTTTGCCCCCACTGTGGCTCAAAAGCGACCTTTATTCGAGCAATCAGCTTTGTGGACGCCCCAGGTCATGAAGCATTAATGGCCACAATGCTCTCAGGAGCAGCAATAATGGACGGAGCAATACTAGTGATAGCAACAGACGAGCCATGCCCTCAGCCACAAACCAGAGAGCACCTGGCAGCAGCTGAAATCGTCGGCATAAAAAACATAATCATCGTGCAAAACAAGATTGACATTTCCAATGACGCAAGAGTACGCAAAAGTTATGAAGAAATCAAGAATTTCGTTAAGGGAACAATTGCTGAAAACGCTCCAGTAATTCCCGTTTCTGCACAACGAGCAGTGAACGTGGATGTTCTTATTCAAGCCATGGAAGAATTCATTCCGACGCCGAAGAGGGAAGAAACAAAAACTCCATTAATGTCCATCGTTCGCTCCTTCGACATCAACAAGCCAGGCACTCCAATTGAGAATCTGAAAGGGGGAGTTATTGGAGGCACAATACTGCAAGGCAAATTCGCGGTTGGAGAAGAAATAGAGATTCGCCCAGGAGTCAGTACAGAAACGGAAGGAAAAAAAGTTTACAACCCTCTAACCAGCGAAATTACAAGCTTGCACGCAGGAGGAAGAAGCGTAAAGAAAGCTCATTGCGGCGGATTAGTAGGAGTAGGAACACTTTTAGACCCCTCATTTTCAAAAGCAGACGGACTAACAGGTAACGTGGTTGGAAAAAAAGACGAGCTTCCCCCAACACTCTCGGAATTAACCTTAGAAACACAAATTCTTGAGCGAGCTGTAGGAACAAAAGAACTCGTGAAAGTCGAGAAAGTAAACCTAGGCGAAACATTGCTTCTACACGTAGGCTCAGCAATAACCGCTGGGAAAGTGACCTCCACAGAAAAAAATGTCATCAGAGTTCAACTCACAAGACTAGTCTGTGCGCAAACAGGATCAAGAGTTGCTGTAAGCAGAAAAATTACAGGCAGATGGAGACTAATAGGATATGGAATGATAAAATAACATGTTATCAGAACCAAAGCCAATAGAAAACCGTTTAAAAATAATTTTGGACTCGAACGCTTTTTTTGTCCCACTTCAGTTCAAAATAGATATCTTGGAGGAACTAAAAAAACTGTTAAACATCAAGTTTGAGTTGATTTTGCTCTCACCGATCCGACATGAGCTTGAAAAAATCGCGGAGAAAGGTTCACCGAAAATGCGGAAAAACGCTTCTTACGCTTTAGAAATAGCTAAGAAATGCAAGTTAGTTGAATTGAATAGAAAAACTACAGGTTCCTCTCCAGACGACGCCATTTTTCATGTAGCGCGTGAATGGAAATGCCCCGTATTTACAAATGACAAGGAGCTCAGGAAAAGGCTAAGAAATATAAATGTGCCAGTTATTTATGTGAGACAAAAGTCTCGTTTAGAAATTGACGGGAGGACATAATCTTTTGTTTAAACTTGTAACCCTTGAGGATACAATTCGCATTCCACCTAAAACCTTTGGCAATCCCTTAAAGGCTGTGGGCCATCAACAGGTCAAGGCAAAGTATGAGGGAATGGTCAACGAGGAATTAGGCCACATTATAGCCGTAATAGATGTAAAAGTAAGCCTAGTCGGCAAAATAATTCCCGGAGATGGAGCTACCTACCATAAAGTGAACTTTTCTTTACTGACATACTACCCCAAAATTCAAGAAGTAGTCGAAGGTGAAGTTGCGGAGATTGCTGACTTCGGAGCCTTTGTACGTATAGGCCCCGTTGACGCTTTACTCCATGTTTCACAGCTCATGGATGATTTCATCTCATACGATGAAAAGCAAGGTGTTCTAATAGGGAAAGAAACAAAAAGGAGACTGACCAGCGGAGATCAAGTCCGTGCCAGAGTAACAGCTGTTTCGCTCGGCAGAGCAGGAAGCTCTAGAAAAATAGGCATAACAGCCAGGCAGCCCTTCCTTGGCAAACTAGAATGGATTGAGTACAAAGTGCAAAAAATAAGGGAAGCTGCAGAAGAAAAGCCGTCAAGGCAAAAAACTCAAAAGAAAGGTGTACCGAATGAATGAAAAAGCCTGCTCAACATGCCACCTCATAGCCACCGGCAACGTCTGCCCCAAATGTAAAACACCAACCCTCAGCGATGACTTCAGCGGATTAGTCATAATATTTAACCCGGAAAGTTCAGCCATAGCAAAAGTCATGAACATCAAAGAGAAAGGACATTACGCATTAAAGGTAAGGTAAGATTAGCGTTACTTTTATATGCCACGCTTCACATTCTAGTAGGTAGGGGTGTGGAAAATGAAGAAAATCAACGTGGTTCAGGCGTGGCTAGACAACGTGGCGTACAGCCATTCTAAAAGTGAAAGCACAAAAGCCAATTATACATACCAGATAAACCTTTTCTGTCAATTGATAGGTAAGACACCAGAGCATATCCTGGAAGAGTATGAAAGAACGACTGATAGAGAATTCCGAAGGAAGTATGCTCGTTATCTTAGAGCCTTCATTTCGGACCTGAACAGAAACGGATATGCCGTTAATACTGTGAAGACTAAGGTTGCAGCCATAAAATCTTTCTTCAAATACAATGACCTTCCATTAGGATATGTCCCTGTAGCAAAGAACAAAATCACATTTCACAATCGCGACATCGCTAGAGAAGAAGTTAAAAAGATTCTGGAAGTTTCGAGGCCTCGCGATAAAGCCTTCTTTTTCGTAATGGCTCAAAGTGGGTTAAGACCGGACACGCTTTGTAAACTCAGATTGAAGCATATTGAACATGAGTTCAGCAAAGGAATCATACCGTGCAAGATAGAGGTTCCAGAAGAGATAACGAAGGGGGAGTTTGGCGGCTACTTCACCTTCATGGGTGAAGAGTCGGTGAAATATTTAAAGATATACTTGGCTACAAGGTCAAAAATAGACCTTCAAGACTATTTGTTTACGTCTCACGGAACAGAAAAACAGCTTAATCCAAAATCCATCAGCAATATATTCAAGACAACAATCGAAAAGCTAAAGGAAAAAGGAATGATTGAGTTCGAGCAAAAACAAGAAAGAAAACCCCGCACAGTTAGACTCTATAACCTGCGAAAGTATTTCAGAAAGGAAGCAGGGAAAGCCGGGGTAGAATACGTAAACTTCTGGATGGGACACAAAACAAACTACCAAGCTCCTCACATTCCAGAAAGTGATGAACATTACTTTAGCAGGGAAGACGTGGAGTTTCACAGGAAATTATATGAGGAGAAAGCTATGCCACATCTTAGGCTTGAAACGCCGACACCAAGCCAAACGGATAAGATAATAACAAGACAAGCACAGGAAATTCAACGTTTAAAAGAGCAACTTAAGAAATGGGAACCATCACTGGAGAGGCTTGAAAAAATGGACGAATTTAAACGCAGACTAGAAGCGCGTGTCAACAAAAGATTGAAGGAAATGGAAGTCGCATTGAAGGAGTCGGAAAGAAATGGACGAGCCTAGCCTGTGTCCTGGTTGTCCGCTCAAGGTGTTGCTCCGGCACATCAAACGTGAAAGCTGGACTCGGCAGCCGGAGAAGCCTTCAGCCATGCAGTTGTGTAGGCGCTTGCGTGCAGAGGCCAGGAAATGGCAAGGCTTCAGTTGTCCATACTACATGAACGAGTCGCTGGTAACCTTCATGCTTGGCGGCGCCGTGGTTGCCTGGGTTCACAGGGCGAAAGTGAATGCTCCTTCACGGTTTCTCACGTCTTACTTCTAACCACTTGCTCTAGAATCTAGAGCATGTGACAGCAGTTTTGTATGAAAACTTAAGACAGCGGATCGCCTATGACGACGTAACGCGTGGGAAATTTTTATGTACTGTCAGGCGTTACGCTACTATGATGTAACGCAACGTTACATGGTGGACGTAAACGAGTGAACTTGAGAAAGCACTGGATTTTACACGTCGATTTCACCAAGAAAAAGGTGAGATTCCATCGGTGAGAAGGATATGCCGAGAAGCCGACTTGTCATCGCCCAGGTTCTACAGACTCTTCGGAAGCTTGGAAAGTCTTGTTGAAAGAGCAGGCTTGAAACTTGACAGCGAAACGAAGCAGAGAATTAGAAGTACACGGAAGGCAAGCAGGAAACACTCAAGAAAGAAGAAGCGCACTCCGAAACAGGATTCAACTCCGATTGTGACCGTTGAAAGTGAAAGTACAGAACAGTCAGCCACGTCCATTTTCGAGGAACTCCAAGAGAACCTTGAGACTGAAGAGGAAGCACGTCAATCCCGGCTGGAAAACATCGGAAGGTTCGCCGGACAAATTGAAATGTTGGCTCTAAACGACAACCCCGAAATAAGCCAACCCGTCCTGGACGCCTTGTACAATGTAGTGCCAACAATCCTACAGAAGAAACACAACGTCACCATGTCAATTAAAGACTTGATTCAAGCCAACCAGCTTCTACATCAAGTTCAGCAAAAGGAGAAAAGGTTGCGTGAGAAGGAATTCCAGCTAGGTGGCTTGGCTGAGAAGTTGGAAGTTGAGAAGCAGCAGATTCAAAGCGAATGGGAAAGCATTAAGCAAGAGCGAAAAAACGATCCTGAGAAGGCGTCTCTTCAAAAGCATGTTGATGAGTTAGAGGGGAGAGAGAAGGTGCTGACAGATCGGCTGGCTGAAACGTATGCAAACAACAAAAACTTCAGGTTAGTCGTCAACAGTTTCCTAGCGGCTATTTGTTATTGTGACGCTTGCGGAGCACGTTTTCGCCGTAACATGACTCCGTATAAACAGGTTTTGGAGTGGCTGTACAATGGTCAATGGATGCTCTTAACCTTCGAAACCCTAGATCCCTCTAGGCTCGTGAGCCGAAAACCTTCATAGAGTACAGTTAACCGCGTTGCAGAGGGCTGAATGGTATAGGCGTTACAAAGATGATCTTTGGAAAGAACTTCCAGAAGTCAACGATAGAAGCATAATTGAGGGAATAACCGAGTCTGTTGAAAAATTGCCTGGAACAAAGCCCGCCGTGAAAACCGTGTGGAAATACCTTGAAATTGACCGTAAAATCGGAAAAGAAGCCAAAAGAATTTCTCTACCAAGATCATCGGAAAAAGCTTCTTTACTGAAAATAAGCCATAAAACATGGCGACCGGGCGCCGGCTAAAAGAGTCGGAATTAAGAAACAGAAGGCAGCTCGGGCGTCCTTCTTATTCCTCCTTTCATTGGTGAAAACAGAGTATGTTGAGGCTCCAAGTTTTCTCTGCTTCTAAAATTTGATTGCTCGCGCAACAAAATGGCCCAAAAAATATGTCGCCAAAGCAAGAATTTTAAAAAGAAATAA
>DAOVMU010000005.1 GCA_030630585.1 Candidatus Bathyarchaeota archaeon
AAAGAATTTGGCGTCCCTATGGGGGGCAATTATGCTCTAAGTGCCTTAAGAAAACTCTTAAACGAGCTGCAAGAACTCTCTAAACTGGGTTGAGGTTTTCAAACAGAATGGTTAAAAAATCCGTAGTAATCTGTATTTGCGGAATGGCTGGAAGCGGAAAAAGCACACTGGGAAAAAGACTGGCTAAAAAATACAGGCTTGAATACTACTCAGGTGCAGATGCGTTAAAAGCTTTCGCTCTAGAAGAAGGCTACAAGCCTCTTGAATGCGGATGGTGGGAAAGCAAAGAAGGAAAGCGTTTTCTGGAGAGGAGAAGTAAAGATTCAAAATTCGACGAGGTTGTTGATAAAAGATTTCTGCAACTAGCACGTCAAGGAAATGTAGTCTTAGATAGTTGGACCATGCCTTGGCTTCTTGACAAAGGCTTCAAAATATGGTTGGAAGCATCTCTAGGGAGGAGGGCGGGGAGAATAGCCAGAAGAGATGGTATAAGCCTTCATGAAGCGTCAGATGCATTAAAGGGTAAGGAGAAAAGGACGAAGGTCATTTACAAAAAGCTTTACGGCTTCAATTTAGGAGAAGATTTCGAACAATTCCACCTGATATTGGACACAAACAACCTGAACAGGGAGGAGGTTTTTTATACAGTCTGCATAGCGATAGACAACATTGTTCTGAAATCCTCTGAATGTTCTGAAAATCCTAAAAGATGTAGATCGGAGATTTTTTCATTTTAGTTAGGGCTCGCGTTCGATCAAACAATTTATTGAAAATAGCGGCGATTCTGTTTTTTATCGGAATTTGGTGGTTTAGTCTTTTTTAAATTTCTATTATATTTCTGTCTGATGGACCGATTATGTTTTCTAATGTTCGCATGCTATCTTAAGCTTAGAATGTCAGAGAAATATTATTCTGTCTCTGTTGTTATTCGGACAAGGGATGTAGAGGGACACTTGTATAAGCTTCTGTGGAGACTGTCTCTTTAAACGTTGCGGTCCTCAGGACTGGTTGTCGTGGATAATTTTTTCATCGGAGAGCAAACTAGGCGAGATGGTTAATCTTCTGTTGTTGGTTGAGAAGAAATTTTTGAGTGATCGAATTTATGTGAAACTAGTTCGAATAACTGACAAGAAGTTTTCGCAAGCATATTCTGCAAATGTTTGAGTTTTTATTGCAGGTTGCAATTTTGTTTGCATGACCAATAGGCACTCTTTGCCTGTTTCTAGAGTGGGGTTTGAAAGCGGATTTGCTCATTTTAGAAATCCGAAGGTTGTGGGCGTAGCAGGCTATTCATCTTCTCATGGGGGATGGAAGCGTTTGGGAGAAACTTGGGTATGAGTGGGGACGAAAGGGACCTAACGAGCTGAGTGGGGCTTAGTTAAAGATGGCTTCTTTTCAAGGGTAAACTGTGTTCTCAGAAAGTCGTTATGGGAAGAGTTTCCGCCATTTCGACTTCGGCAACAATTAGAAAGTTCAGAACGCTATATTATTCGGTTTCTTCAATCTTTTAGGATGTTGACTACTTTTCTTTAACAGCAGTTTTGCGTTTCTCCACCGTTCCTGAGCAATCTGTAAGTTGCCGATGACACCTCCATGGATAGAATAGAACATGTAACACAAATAAGTGCACTGAGTGCATTTGTTGTAGGTTTTGCGTAAAGCATTAAGCTTTGAGTTATTCCAGACTCTAGGCAAATCGAAGATTGATGCTATTGGATTGTGGAGGTGGCACCCGGCAACTCTACCGAGGTGATCTATAACAAAGAAGTTTTGAAGCGCACGACATCTCCATGTTCTTCTACCCGTTAAATAAAGATCTTTGATGGTTTCCAATATCTTGGTTGTCATGAGAATATCGCTGTTTTTCTTCCCCATCTCAATAAGAGAATCGCAAAGGTTGACCATTGCTTCTTTGTCAACTATTGTAAATTCATCGTTTTTCTTGCCTATTTTAAAAAGTTGGCCTCGGTGATTAGAAAGGTCATAGGAATACAGGCAATACCAAATTGGAATGCCTTTATTTACAAAGTAATTAGTGAAATCTAACATTTCGTGTAAGTTAAATTGTGAAATTGTAGGCGACACACTAACAGAAATGCCTTCTTCGTGAAGTTTTTCAACAGCTTTCATTGAATTACGCCATGCACCTTTAACACCTCTTACATAGTCGTTTTTCTGCGGGTTTAGGCTGTCAATGGAGATTGCAACGAAATCTGCATTGCGTAAATCATCAATTTTCTTGACAGCCATGCTACCGTTATCATAAATCGTTGTTACAAAGAATCGTGAGGTATACTCTATAATTTCACCTATATCATCCCTCAAAAGAGGATTGCCCCCAGATAAGACAACCTCAATTACACCTAGTTCTCGGAGAATATCTAAACCTCTCTTTATCTCTTCCGTTGATAATTCTCTGGTATCCTGCTCCCGCCAAACATTGCATCCTTTGCAACGATAGTTACATTTTCTTGTAATCATCCACTGAACATGATGGGGTCTATTAGGTGTTAGAGAACGAACGATGATATTTGTAGCTTTTTCTAATGTCATAACCAAGCAGATTACACCGTTTGTCATGTGTGAGTACTTTATTTAATAAATCAAAGAAACTTATAAGATTATAAGGTAAACCAAGAGAATTTGATAGAAGGCAGAGGCTATTGCAGTTCGAAAAGAGATACTTTGAGGATTTCGAATATTCGCAGAGAGAACGTTTGATAAAAAGATATGTCTTAGAAGTCCTTAGATGGGGATCAAGGATTTCTAACTCTAATCTTTTGAATGGGCATGGTAAGAGGGCGTTAGACGTGGGTTGTGCTTATGGATATGCTGTTTACGTCTTAGAATCGTTGGGCTATAATTCCTATGGTATTGATATATCAAAGTACAGCATAAAACAGGCAAAGAAAAAAATTCCTACAGCTGATCTTGCAGTTTGCAGTGTGCAAGAAGGTCTTCCATTTAAGAATAGAGTTTTTGATCTGATTACGTGTTTCGAGGTCTTGGAACATCTTACAAATCCTTTGCAAGCGATTAGGAACATGTGTGGCTCTTGCAGAAATACGATGATTTTTACAACACCTAATAAGGTTGTAGAAAAACCTATCAAGAAAATCTTGAGAGATTTTGATAAAACGCACATTAACGTTAGAACTCCACAGGAATGGAAGAAATGCTTACACGAAAATTTGCAATGTAGCGCCGTCAAAGTTGAATCTTTTTTTGATGCAAATCTAAGGGTTAAAGATAAATTGTTATTTTTTAAATCATTGAAAATACCTTACTTTGGTTTAGATATCCGAATCCTGATTAAAAAACAGTAGGGATGACATTGTGAACCAAATAGATGTTGTACTGCTCACAAAAAACAGTGAACACTTACTCAACAAATGTCTAATTTCAATTTATGAAAACGTTCCAGTTAAACGTTTAATAGTTGTTGACGGTTCTTCAACAGATAGCACGCTAAAAATCATAAATGAGTTCAATAAAAAATTTGGAAATGTCATGATCATAACTGAAAACGGTTCGAGAGCCAAAGCGAGGGAGAGGGGCATACAAGAAGTAGAGACAGAATGGTTTATGTTTGCAGACAGCGACGTCATACTTTGTAAGAACTGGTTTGAAAAAGCTGAAAAGTTCATTAAAGATGATGTCGGCGCGGTCTGGGGATTAAACATTGATGTGATTCCCAATGTGAAAAACAAGCTTTTTCTAAAATCGCTTGCGTTAGTTGCAAGAGAATGCTTTAATCTCAGAGGTGGAATGCATGACACAATTATCCGGAGTGAACTTGTAAAGGGCATCAAGATTCCATGGCAACTACATACTTATGAAGATGCGTATATTGTGAATTGGATTAAGAAGAAAGGTTATGAGGTCGTAATTGGAGACGACATTTACTGTTTACACCATAGGCCGTCTGAAGATTGGAATTTGAAAGAAAGCTTTTCACTGGCCGCTTTAGAAATAAAATGTGGTTTAGTTTATTCCCATACTTTCAGATACGCTTTCTATTATCCGTTCTTTGTGTTTTATTGGTTTCTACAGGTTTTAAACAAAAATTTTGGAAATCTATTTTCGGAGAAGAGCAAGCCAAAGGTGATCAGATAGCGGTCTGGGTAAAGCCTGTATGTTCCCCTCTTTCCTCATCATTATCCATTCGTGCAAGTTTTCCGTGAATTCGCCAATGATAGAGGCATGAATATGTTGTTGCCCTAAACTTTCAATTATCTTACTCGCGAATCCTGATTTGGCGGAGATAAGCAAGGCTCCCGAGCTTATTAGCTGCAACGGATCAACTTGAAAGAATTCACAGATTTTACTGGTTTCGAACCGAACTCGAATTTTTTCTTCAAAAATTTTTACGCCGACGTTTGATGCATCTGCCATTTCATGTATTCCTCCAGAGCCGCCGCCTTCTGTTGGATCATGCATAGCATTGACTCCATCCGTTTTAAATGCTAATAATGCTTCTTTAACGACGCTTATTTGGTTGAAAATTTTTTTTAGCTTTCTCCAGCACTGAAGTCTCGATTGTTTTCTTTAATTGCCTCTCTCTGTCTGATGCAAGAATTGCTGTACCTTCGATTCCAACGCTTTTGGTTAGTATAATTTTGTCTTCTGACTTGGCTCCACCCGCTGTCACATAGTTTCCTTTTTCTGTTACACCCATAGCACATCCTACAACTATCGGGCTAGTTAATCCAAAGGTTACTTCGCAATGTCCTCCAACAATTGCCATTCCTAAATCTTTTGCAGCTTTATCCATCTGAACACATATAGTTTTGACAGATTTTCTATTCTCATTTTCGGGAAGCAGAATGCAAGACGAGAAGAATATTGGTTGGACGCCAAATGTGGCCACGTCATTTGCGTTAATGTTTACCGCAAGCCAACCTATCCGCTCTATTGCGCCAGTAATAGGGTCCATAGAAACGATTAAAGACTTATCACCAACATTTATGATTGCGCCGTCAAATCCGGCAGCAGGACCTACAACAACTTCTTTGCGTTTCTTACCTTAGATTTTTGAAAACAACTTCTTTAAGAATGTCAACGGGAATTTCCGCGCACGCGCTGGACTAATATCTTTTCATATTATCTTAATGGTGTTTTTCCTTATGTTAGACTTGATATTCACACCTTAAAACCCTAGAACGTGAAACCCCTTACAGATTTAACATCAAGATATTTTCCCTTATATTGTCGTTGAGTATTCTTTAACTCACTAACTTTGTAAACTTCATATAGATGGCGTTTGGCAGCCTTATAGGGGCATCTTGTACGAGCATGTTTCTCCACAGCTGCCTTCCTTCTTACAATAGCTTTTGGTGTTCCCGCTTTCTTTGTGGCACTTACTCTAGTTCATAAACCGGAAAAAAGAGAAGAATAAACATAACAACAGCCAAAAAAAAGATTAAAGCTGAATATCGACTAAGCTAAGTACATTTTTTATACGAGTTGTCTCCCATTAAAGAACATGCAGATCAACTCCACGAAAGGAACGTTGATTCAAATATCATTGTGCGCAGTTATGGCAGCGCTAGTTTGCGTAGCAACTCTACTTATGCGAATCCCAAATCCTATGGGAGGATATTTCAACGTTGGAGATGTGATGGTTTTTGTTAGTGCATTAACCTTCGGACCTGTTGTTGGCGGAGTTGCTGGAGGAATCGGCTCATCATTGGCAGATATAATTGGATTTCCGGTATTCGCAATCCCAACGTTGCTCATAAAAGGTGCAGAGGGCTTCCTTGCGGGTTTTATTACGAATAAAAAGAGCGTTTTTCGAGATATATTCGCTGTGATTGTGGCTGGAGTTGAAATGATCATTGGATATTTCATAGTTGAAATATATTTATGGGGACTAGAGGCCGCATTGTTAGAAATCCCTGGGAATATAGGTCAAATAGCCATTGGAGGGCTTATAGGAATCCCCATAGCTGTAGTTTTACGAAAAAGATTGCCTCAAATTATACGAAGCTAGCTAACTTTTTCGATGCACTATACGTTTTAGTATTTAAGGCTCTGCTAACATGCTACTAAATAGTAACAACCAAACAAAATGAAATTAAAGCACTATGAGGTTACGAGCATATGAAACTTCCCCATGGAAAAGTTCCACCAGAAATCCTTAAAGAAGTAGTTTTCAAACATTTAGGCTCAAAACGTAGAGAAGTTGTTGTAGGGCCATCTTATGGTTTGGACGGCGCCATAATCAAAGTTGGAAACAAGTTACTCGTTACCTCTATGGACCCAATCACTGGTGCTTTAGAAAGAATAGGATGGCTGGCGGTAAACATAAATGCGAACGACGTAGCCACCTTCGGCGTACAACCAACCTTTTTCTCCTCCTGCCTTTTACTGCCCGAAAACGCAACAAGAAAAACTGTGAGAACCATCTGCAAACAGATAGACTTGGGAGCCAAAAAACTGGGCTTAGCCGTAACTGGCGGTCACTCAGAAACCACGCCTAACCTGACATTCCCCATAGTTATCGGTTGCTGCATGGGCATAACTGAAAAAGGATGCTATGTAACGGCACAAGACGCGAAAGCTGGCAACATGCTAATACTCACGAAATCTGTGGGGATAGAGGGTACAGCTATTCTTGCAGCGGACAAGAACACTCAACTTGAGAGAAAGATAGGAAAACCAACCTTGAAAAAAGCTGAAAATTTCTTCAGCCACATAAGCATAGTGAAAGAAGCCGCCTTAGCCTTCCAAACAGGCTACGTAACAGCAATGCATGACCCAACAGAAGGCGGAGTTGCAGGCGGAATACATGAATTGGCTGATGCTTCAAAAGTAGGCTTCAAGATTTACGAAGAAAAGATGCCAATTGCTAAAGAAACATTGAAAATATGCAAATTCTTCGGAATTGACCCGCTGCAACTCATCGCCTCTGGGAGCCTTTTAATCTCTGTGAAAAGAAGCGCTGCCAACAAAGTTGTGAGGGTTCTGGAAAAGAACAGGATTGCCGCGGTTATTATAGGTGAACTTCTTTTTTCTCTAGAGGAACGATTTGTTGTACATAAAGATGGCAGCATAGGAGAGTTTATCAGACCAGTGTCCGATCATCTTTGGCTAGGCTTAGAAAAATAGCCAATTCTACTGCTTTTTTAAGAATTTAAACGTGTGTCTTGGCCTTTTCAATCTTTTAATTTTTTCTCTCGCGTGCGCGGTGCACATCCTTCTGATTGAACACCGATCATTTTTGGTGAGGATTTCGTTAATCCAAGTTGTTTGAGTTCTTTGAAGCCCTTCCATATTGAATATATTGTTCCGCCCCCTCCCATGGAAACTATGAACCAGTCTGGAACGCCAAGCTGCTCATACACTTCATAGGCGATGGTTTTTTGCGCTTCGATCACAAGGGGGTTGAGCTCTGCGGTTGCTTGGTAGCAGCCAGTTTCTTTAGCCAGAGTTTCCGTTCTGCTTATAGAATCACCAACCGTTTCTCCGGACTCCTCAATCACTGCGTCATAAACAAGCATTTGAGCCAGTTTTCCGATATCAACAAGCTTCGGGACGATTACATGACAGATTAACTTGGCTTTTGCGGAATAGGCGGCTAGGGAAGCGCATAAGTTTCCATTGGTTACGCAGACAATTGTGTTATATTCGAGGTCTATCGCGTTTGAAGTAAGAAGTGTTGCTGCACGATTTCTAAGAGTTGGTCGGGTTTCTGTTTTCATCCTTTAGATATAATTCCCTTAGGCCAACCTTTTTGGCGGGCCTTTCTGCTCTATGTAGTGATGTTCCTCCTTCGCCTAGGCTTAAGCGATGTTTCAATGGCTGGAGCAAGCTTCTACATCTCCAAAAAAGAAGCTTACCATAGCTCGATTTTGCGGTTTTTATGTAAGCTAATCTTGTATTCTAGTGCCCTCCACATTTTTCACACTCGCTCTTTGGTGGGTAAAATGGAATTTTTAATCCGCATCGTATACATTTAAGGGACGTAATTTTGCTCCATTTAATCAGTGTTTTCTGTTACTTATTCTGTTTTTGATCAAACAAACTTCAAAAGTCTCTGTAAAGGATTTCCTGTTGCCTTTCAAGAAGCTACCTCCATCTTTGCCTTTCTTGAAAGGCACATGGACATCGCAATTTTATATGGTGGTTCTCTGTTAACATTCACAGATGTTCTTGTTCAATAGTTTTGATGGCTTAAGTCTCAGAAGTCTCATCGTTTTTGCTCCTATGATAATGGGAAAACCTAAATGGAAGTTTGTTGCTGAATAGTAGCAAGTTGCGAGTTGACCATTATGAGTGAAGTGAAGGAAGACTCCGTTAAACTGCACAAGGATGGAAACATGCTTTATGAGTTAGGTAAATACGAAGAAGCAAAAGAGAGTTTTCTCCGAGCCTCTGAACTCTACAAGAAAGCAAACAACTTCTTTGACGCTGCATCCATGCTTTACAAGGCTGGAGAATGTATCTACATGCTTAAGGATTACGAAGCTGCTCTCGAGTATTTCCTGAAATCCGCTGATTTATCCTTTGATAAAGGTTTTGACAGATTTGGAGTGAGTGCCCTCGAATATGCAAGAGACTGTTACAAATTCATGGAAAACAGAGAGAAAATTGAAGAATTGGAAAAGAAAATAAAAAAAGTGAAGGCAAAACTGGCAAAATCATTTTAAAAGAAAGCTTCCGCTCAAATCTTTTTCTTAGAGTTTTCAAAACAACGTTTATCTCCTAAAATATAGCGAAATGAACTTTAGAGCGTATTTAAAGGTTAATGTTATGCCAACATCCTTCAAAACCTTGGCAGAACTTTGCGAAAAACTTGAAGCCACAAACAAGCGGCTTCTCATGATGAGCCTTGTCGCAGAATTCCTGAATAGTTTGGAGCCGGAGGAGGTTGAACCCGCTGTGTCTATGCTTCTTGGGAGATCTTTCCCAAAATGGAGCCAGCAGACCCTCGATGTGAGCTGGGCAACCCTGAGCAAAACTATAAAAAACGTAACAAAAGCTGACTGGAAAGTTTTCCTGGAAGCTTTCGGCGAAACTGGCGACATGGGCTCAGCCACAAAGATACTCTTTGAAAGCAGTAAAGTTGACAAGCAATCAACACTTTTTGAAAGAAAGTTAACAATAGTGGAGGCCAGGCGCGGTTTTGAGGCTATAGCTGGAACTGTTGGTTCAGGCTCCAAAGAGAAAAAACAACGGCTCATAGAAGCTCTGTTGGGTTCAGCTTCATCTCTTGAAGCAAAATATCTGGCTAAAATATTCATAGGCGAAATGCGAACCGGCTTTTATGAAGGCTTGATGGAGCAAGCTGTCTCCAAAGCCTTCCAGATTCCGTTGGCAATTGTGGAAAAAGCAAGCATGACTGTGGGTGATGTGGGAGAGGTTGCCGCTATAGGAAAAAACGAAGGTAAAGAAGGACTGTTGAAAATTGGATTTGAAGTTTTCAGACCTGTTGGGCTTATGTTGGCTCAGACAGCAAGTGATGTTGTCGAAGCTTTGAAGGAGCATGGAGGCGAATCAGCCTTCGAATATAAACTCGATGGAGCAAGGATTCAAATCCATAAGCGCGACGATGATGTGAGGATTTTTAGCAGAAGACTAACAAACGTGACGGCGAGTCTACCAGAAATCGTTCAAGTGGTTCAAAAGAACGTGAAGGCAGAAGAAGCAATCTTGGAGGGTGAAGTTATTGCTGTTGACAGCAAAGGTTATCCAGTTCCATTCCAGTACTTGATGCGAAGATTCAAAAGAGTTCATGCCGTACAGGATATGGTTGAAAAAGTCCCTGTTGCGCTTTATCTTTTTGACATATTATACCTTAATGGAGAAAGCCTAATTTCTTTTCCATACACACGGCGGAGAAAAATCCTAACTGAAAACGCTGAGGAAATACCGTTGTCAAAACAATTGGTTACAGATGAGATGAAAGAAGCTGAACGATTCCTAGAAGAGGCGATAGATGCTGGCCATGAGGGGCTCATGGTGAAAAAACTTGACAGTGAATACACACCTGGGATGCGTGGAAAACGTTGGCTTAAGATAAAGCCTGTTCTTGAACCATTGGATTTGGTTATTGTTGCTGCTGAATATGGTTACGGTCGTAGACATGAATGGCTTTCAAACTATTATTTGGCTGCCCGCGATGCTGAAACCGACGAGTTTCTAATGGTTGGAAAAACCTTCAAAGGTTTGACAGATGCGGAGATCATCATAATGACTAAGCGACTTAAAGAACTGACCATCAAAGAAGAAGGCAGAAGAGTTATCGTAGTTCCTCAAGTAGTTGTTGAGATACTATACAATGAAATTCAGAAAAGCCCAAAATACAAGTGTGGCATGGCTCTGCGTTTCGCAAGAATAAGCCGCATAAGAGAAGACAAAACCCCTGAAGAAGCAGACACTATACAGAGAGTAAGAGAAATATACGAAAAGCAATTTCTAAAAAAAGGTACATATAAAACCAGCTAAACAACGTTTATTACGGTCCAACCAACAAAAGTTTTACGCAGTGCCGGGGTGGCCGAACGGTTCAGGCGACAGCCTGCAGAGCTGCTCTATATGGGTTCAATTCCCATCCCCGGCTTCTCAGTGTAGATCAGAGCTATATTGGATATCAAAGCTTGACAGCAATGAGGACCGGAATAATTACATGGGTGTTTTGCGATTCCTCGATTTTGGTTTGTTCTGGATATACCCTTCTACATCACTTCTTCTTGTTTTGTCATCATTGTTGTCTTTTTGCTGAAGCCATGGAAGTGAACTCCGAAAATATTTTATTCACTTCGCTCACTACCAATATATATTCGGTAATAAAAAGTGAAAAGCAAGTTTAAAATACTGGTTATTCCGTTGCTTTCACCTTGTTTGATACCGTCAGTGTTAACTGTGTTTCGGGAGAACTTTTTCTTTGTTGTAAGGCCACAGATATCACAGACTTCATCTGGCGAAAAGCTGCCTTCGGATTGGCCATCAGTATTCTTCTGTAACGGAACAGTTTGCAATGAACCGTTCGTAGGCGAGGTTGGCGACACAATAACTATTGCCTTGGTGGCTTTCAACCTTACTGATAATGCTGTTCCTGACCCTAAAAACCCAGAATGTACGTGCCCATTGGGCAACCTTGTGGGCTTTGATGTTCAAATGTATTGGGATCCAACAATTCTAAAGTACGTGGATCACACTGTAACTGTACCTGTGGAGGATTACCCCAACCCTGTTCCACCCAGCCCCTACGCGGGGATACTGCATACGGACACATTTGAACTGAAAAACGTTGTAGATGAGAATGACAATATTACAAATGCTGAGCCGGGTGCAATGGCTTGGTTCGCTTACGCTATAATGCCTGGTGCAGAGGTTTTTAACGGGAACGGCACCTTTTTTACAATGACTTTCAATGTGACTAAAAGTGGCTCTTCTGTACTGAAATTGACGAATGTTGACCTCGTGGGTGAAGGCGCAATGAGTGGCAGGGTGCTGTTCCACAAGTTTGATGGTGTCTTTCGAACCGTTGACGCTCCTATAGCGGACTTTACTTTTGGGCCTGACGTTGGGATGGTTGACAAGCTTGTAATCTTTGATGCCTCAGCTAGCCATAGTCCAGTTGCTGGCGTATCTATTTCTAAGTATATCTGGGATTTTGATGATGGAACTAATGCTGCAATAAGTGACCCGATATTTACTCATTCATACGGTGAGGCTGGAGACTACGTGGTTTCGTTGGTGGTGGAGGATTCTGATGGAGTGCTGAGTAGTCCAGCAACGCATGGGTTTGCTGTGGTGGAGAAGAGAAATGTGAAGATTAAGGAGGTTTCGCTTATGCCTGCTCATGTGGTTCTTTTGAACAGAATAGTTGACATTGAAGTCCACGTTGTAAATGATGGGGGTGTCGACGAAAACTGCACAGTAAAAGCTTACTATAACACGACTTCGGTAAACTGGACCAACATTTTAGCCGCTGGCTGGAGATTGATAGGTGAGAAGAACGTGTCGCTTCCGCTGGAACGTCCTTGGATCATTGAACATTTTACTTGGAACACAACTGGTGTGCCCAAAGTTAACGCATACTACCACATTCTGATAAATGCGACAGCTGTTTCCTGCGATGAAGATATTGTGGATAACAATATGATTTCCTCTGAGGCAATATTCGTCAGTTCAATATCATTGCGTGATGTTGCTGTTGAAACATTACAATCTGGATGGGGTGAACTCTTTGAGTCTCCATTGCTTCACGGTGAAAATGCGACATTTCGAATAATTGTTCGGAACAATGGAGTCGAAAACGAAACAGCCGTTGATGTAACGCTGTATTGCAATGGTTCCTTGTTGAAGAGTTGGACTGAGTCGCTCACATATGGACACTCTGCCAAACTAACATGGCAAGAACTGTTGAATCCTGGCTACTACAACATAACTGTCCTAGCAACCATAGATAATGATGTGTGTCCAGACGATAATCGTAAGGAGGGTATACTACATGTCATCAGAACTCCCCAACTTAACTTCAGCTATTCTCCTGAATGTGCCCTTGTAAACCAAACGGTCTTTTTTGACGCTTCAGCGAGTTTTCACGGAGAGTCTGGAGCATCGATAACGCGGTATGAGTGGGAGGTGCTTTTCTATGGAACGCCCGTAGCGATTCTTGAAAGCTCCGATTTGGTCAACATGACTTACCGGTTCAGAGAAAAAGGCGTGTGGCGAATAGCTTTGTGTGTCACTGACAACCACGGTATTACTTATGACCCCTACAGACCTGCAACCTTGGCGTATCGAAGAGAAACAAGGATTGACGTTGGAGAGGGCTGGACAAACTGTTGCAGAGTGGGCATATGGAACGATATAACCTATTATGTCAACGTAACCAGTAACTCCACAGTTAAAGACTTCTATTTCAACCCAGATGCTGGACCATTTATCCAGTTCACTGTGACCAGCTCGTCTGGCACAAAAGGCGTCTGCCAAGTTGCCATTCCTAAACCGCTTTTACGGGTTGAAGATGGATGGGAAATCTATATAGAAGGACAACAACTAACAAACTACACAATAATCCGAGACGAAAACAACACATACCTATACTTCACCTATACTCACAGCACCAAAACAGTTCTAATTCATGGAACCTACGTCATACCAGAGTTCCCATCGGCCGCTATCATCCCACTATACATAATCATTTCCTTGATCACACTAGTTTTAGCCCAAAGAAAACATTCTAGACGTCCAAAACCTTGATAACCCCCGTGCGCGCTATTTTTCGAACCAGTCTGAGATTTTCCTCTCTGGTTTTTGCTCTAGTCTTATGTCCATTGGGGCGAATATCTGTTCTAGAGATGTTGTCATGTTTCTAATGTAATCTTCCACGCTGATTTCCTTCACACTCTTTACATGTTCCACTGGTTTTACAGTGAAGGTTTTGCCTTTGTAGTTGAATGGCTTAACCTTGATGAAATGTACCGTGTCACCCCTATTCACTTTTTTGCTCATGTCCAACAACTGAACGGCGCATTGGTAAGGTTGCGGTGTCACTTTCACGTTTGCTGCTAAACGTTCGTTAGGATCAAAGTAAAGTCGTATAGAAAAAACTAAATCTTCAAGCTGAACTCTGCGAGTTTTCAGCTCACTCACTCCTTGTTGAACAACCTTGATTATCCTTTTTTTCGCTGACTCGTATTCTTCAAGAGTATCTACATGACTTAATTCTTTCACGGCGTCTTGAAACACTTTTTGAATGAATTTCGGCGAGTTGGATTTTATGGCTGTAAGTCCTTTAACGTCGGGTTTTCCGTCGGATGTTATGCCAAAGTATGCTTTTTTGGCTGCTGGAAGAACGCAAAGGGAATATTGTTTTTCTATGGCCAGGTCCAGTTTAAGTTTTTCCTTAACTGTTTCTATTAGCCGTTTCACTTGATCTGGCTGCGGATTATCGAGGAATACGGAGTCTGTGTCGCCATAAATGGGATGAAGCCCCTTCGCCTCCGCCATGTCCCACGTGGTCTGCAATATCCAGCGTCCATAACCGGTAATGCATTCGGCTAACGGTGGACAGGCAAGCCCATGAATTCTCACAGTTACACCGTAGCTGGAAACGGTGATCAATTTTAGAAGCTTGGCCAAGGCTTGAGCGTTTTCTCTTTCTCCTTCCGAAACCCTTGCGTTTTTGGAAAGACGTTTAAACCAATGTATGCGAAGGTCTTTCAAGGCGCCGACAAGTATGGAGTAAAAGCCTCTTCTCTTGTTGCAAACCCAATGTTGTTGGCATTCACTTATTCTGTTCACTACACATTCTTTGTGTGGACAATTCACGGTTTCATAGGAAAGATTGTAACTGTCAACACAGCTTGGGTATAGACTTTCAAAATCGCAGATAACCGTGTTGAAGTAAACTCCTGCTTTTGGCTGGACGGTCAACGCTCCTGGAACTCTGTGTGTCTCTATGCCTCTACGTAGTTCTGTTGACGTGGGAATTAAAACATTGTTTTTTCTTAGGTAAGTATAAATCATGGATCTTAACCAGTCGCTGACTCTTCGGCTTTGATAAGCCTCAGTAACCGGAATGTTTACTATCCTTGCCAGCAGGAAGGCATGACGTAGCTGTTCAGAGCTTGCTTCTTTCAAATCCAGCTGCTTGGCTTCAATTTTGGGCAGGGGTTGATGAAGAAGGTTAAACCAGTATTTGATTTGTGCGTATTTCTGGGGATCAGACATTTTTACGTATGTGAAGATGTCTTCAAGCTTGTTCTCAAGTTCTTGAGATAATTCGGTAACCAAAACCGGCTGGTTTTCCACTATTATGTAGGGGGCGCCGAAGACTAGGTTATGGTCGTAGATATAACTCTGAGTGTATTCTATTTCGGTCTCCCAGACTGTTTCAAATGTTTTGCGGGCTTTTCGGAAATCGTCCGGAGCGTAGACCGTGACTTTGGTTAGTTCTTTTAGTTCATCTGTGAATAGATCACGTTTCTTTACAACTTTGATTTGGCCGTGTACGCTTTTGATTCCTTGTTCATCACTCTTGGACAGGAGATGTGGAAGAAAGAAATATGGTTTATAGTCTGTGTCTCTTATTTCCAGCATTTTGTCTGTTTGAGCGTGATAGAATCTGAGTATGATGATTCTGCCTTCAGTTTTTGCACTGAGTAGGTAGTGGAAATCCAACGTTGTTTTTCACTAAGATTGAGATTGGATTTTTTCTAGATAACTCTTTCCAAGAGTGCGCTTCAAGAACAGAAACGGGTTTGCAAAGAATAACATTCTTCATCGAAGCTGCTGAAAACAACTTTATATGGTGTCTCCAGCTTCTATCGATGTCTAACGGAGCGAATATAAGTGATATGGACATACACAATTACAAAATCAAACAAGTTGCAGGCGAGAGACGCACATTCCTTGAGTGAACTGCAAAAATTAAGCGAAAAAGCCAATTGGCTTTGGATAGACTGCTTGGAACCTAATGATGAAGAACTAGAGATAATTGCCAATTTGCTCAAAGAAACCAAAATAGTAAGCATAGTCAAGAAGCGACAAATCTTCTTACAGTATGAAAAGATTAATGATTACCTTCTGATTTCTATGCCGTCAGTTACGTTTAAGGACAAGCTGGAAACGAGCCCTGTCTACGTTCTTACAAGAGAAAAAATACTGTTAACAATAAGAGGCGAAGGCTCTTCTAAATCCATTGATAACGCATTGAAAACCTTTCAAGATTGTATTTCGAGAGTTAAATGCTCCGTTTTCTCCTCCTTCATTATTAGCCGACTCTTCTATGAATTGACTAATAAAAATCTAAACGTAATATTGGTATTAAGGAAACGTATTGATGAGCTGGAGGAAAGAACTCTTGCAAAGCCTGGAGACAAGAGAATCGGCAAGGCTGTTTTTGCACTGAAACGGGAGATGTCTGCTCTTGAAAGAATCTTATGGGTTCAAAGAGGCGTGATGCTGGATGTAAGAGAAGGTGTAATTCCAACAGTTGAATCTTCTGAAATCGACAAGCAGACTCTGAGTTACGCACTAAATAACATTTCGCGAGAGCTTTCGCTTATCAACTCTTATGACAATGCACTGGATAGCATTCTCAGCCTGCAAGATTTAGGCATGATACACAGAGTTGAAAGAACTCTAATATACCTTACTCTGTTAACCCTGTTGGTGAACATAATCATGATTCTCTTAGAAGTAGGCATCTTCGAAATTCTATCAGGCTAGGCTGTGAAGCAGAAAATCAGGTTTTCCGCGTTCTTTTGCGCGGCTTCTTGTTCCGTCTTCTACGCATTAAGGATTGTTCTTCCACCGACGTTGCTTTACGGAGCTCTCGCATGTACCAGCCTCTCTCACGGGAATAGCCTATACCCACAGTTATTCCGTAAATCATCAGAGCGAAACCACCTATTATTAAGGTCAAGCCCAAAACCGTTCCGGCAAGCGGCTCCGTATGGTATGGGATGAATATGAACCAATATGTGTCTCCAACTAGGCTTAAGGTCTCTAGTATGCCGCCTACAAAAAAAATATGGCGCCTGCTGGAAACATTAGGTAAGCCTGGTTTTCGTTGTGTCTCGACTCTTCTGCTTTCTCGTGTAAATAGTCTCTCAAGGACATGACTCTCATTATGTCGAATCATAATGAACACGTAAGTAAATCTTGTTATTCTCAAACTCTTATAGGCAGTAAATATTTTCAGTCATGATCATGGTTATTCCTTAATCTACAGTTTTTCGTGGATACGTGGCGCTGATAATGCGAAGCCTAAATCTTAGTCCCACCAAATCATGAAATAAGATTCAGGTTAGGAAGCTGCTTGTCCTATGCTACTACTAGGCACTGCACTTAACATGTTACATAGTCTTAGGAGGTGGATTTGCACGTGTGAAACAGGTTTTCCGTATTCCATATAAAGTGCAAATTGGTTTAGCAATGCCCGAGAAGATGTTGATGGATAATGAGTGAATCTTCAACTGTTGAAAGATATCGTAGTCGCTTGGAAAATGCTACGAAGTACAGTGAAATCTGGGAGGTTGTTAAAGACACTGTTGATTTTACTTTACACAAGTACAGACGTGGGATGATGCTTTTCCTAGATGATTTGCCCATTCAGCTAGGAGCGTACCATCCACTGGGAACAAACAACATTGTCTTGAACAGAAAACTAGTTCAAATAGTCGAAGATGGAATCAAGTCTAAACACGTAGTCAACGCCTTAATATACAATCTTTTGCTCCATGAATATCTGCATGCTTTAGGTGGATTCTCGGAGCTTAAGGTTAGGCAAATGGTTTACAAAATTGCCAAAAAATGCTTTGGCGAAAACCACATCACGGCGTTAATCGGGGAAAAAAGCCCATGGGTTTTGCTGAAAGGAATTTCGTTAGAAAAGGTTAACACTCCAAAGCAGGTCATGAAAATCGTTAAAGACTTTGAAAAAACGGACAAATATGTTGTATAAGGGAGCTGTCCTTATCACCAATCAAAGCATAGGGCGCGCTCTTCAAAAGGGAAGAAACTGAAACAGTAGGTTGCTGTCAGTTGGTGCGGTCGCCGGGATTTGAACCCGGGTAGTCGGCTTGGGGAGCCGAAGTCCTGACCAGGCTAGACTACGACCGCAGCAGGCACCAAACTCAGCAAAAAAGAGATAACCTACTTTAAACTTTTATCCATTACCCTATAAGCGAAAAAGGAAGCGAAAAAATGGAACTATCAAAGCCAGGCACTTATTTTTGGCAGGGAAGCCAAGCATGTGCCGAAGGAGCCATAATCGCGGGATGCCGTTTTTTTGCCGGATACCCAATAACACCTGCAAGCGAGATATCCGAACACTTGGCAAAAAGGCTACCGCAAGTTGGTGGAATAGCCATCCAAATGGAGGATGAAATGGCTTCCATAGGCGCAATCATAGGCGCCAGCTGGGCTGGAGCTAAGGTTATGACAGCCACTTCCGGACCAGGTTTCAGCCTAATGCAAGAATTTATAGGATACGCTTTCATGACTGAAACCCCATGTGTAATAGTTAATGCGCAAAGGACTGGACCAAGCACCGGGCAAGCCACAAAGTGTGGACAAGGCGATGTTATGCAGTCTCGCTGGGGAACCCACGGAGACTACTCAGCCATCGTTCTATCGCCAAATTCCGTTCAGGAAATGTTTGCACTAACAGTTAGAGCGTTCAACCTAGCTGAAAAGTATCGAACGCCAGTCATACTTCTCTCCGATGAAACAATTACACATATGAGGGAACAAATCACAGTGCCACTGTTACGTAACGTGGAAACAGTTAACCGCAAGAAAACAAGAGGTGGAGACAAGGCCTTTTTTGGTTTAGAAGAGGTTCCACCCATGCCAACTGTGGGTGAAGGATTTGACGTTGCTGTAACAGGTTCAACCCATGATGAATATGGAATAAGATTTACAGCAGACCCAATTGTGCATAAAAAACTCGTAGAGAGACTTAACAGTAAAATAGAGAACCACATGGAAAAGATTCTAGACCTTGAAGACTATAACATTGAAGACTGCCAAATAGGAATAGTCTCTTATGGCTGCACATCCCGCGCAATTTATGAAGCAGTTGAGAAAGCTGAGTCGAAAGGAATCAAGACAGGTTATATTAGATTAAAGACCATCTGGCCATTTCCAGATAGAATCATTCGGAAATTAGCTGAAAGGGCCGACAAAATAATTGTTCCAGAAATGAATTTGGGACAAGTTTTTCATGAAGTAGAAAGAGCATCAAAAGGAATGGCGAAAGTCGTTTCTTTGAGCAAAATCGGCGGTGGAGAATTGATTACCCCCGAAGAATTGCTGGTGGAAATTCTGAAGAGGCGATGAAAAATGGCTGAAACCTTCTCTATTCAAAAATATTTGAGAGACTTGAAGTTGCCATTCTGCCCAGGCTGTGGGATATTTACGGTGATGAATACTTTTTTGAGGGCTGTCTACGAGTTAGGCTATGAAGACTTGAGCAAATTCGTTTTCTGCAGTGGTATAGGTTGCTCTTCATGGATTCCTTCACCCTATTTTGTTGCAGATTCAGTGCATACGCCTCATGGTAGAAGCATACCAGTTGCTACGGGAGTGAAACTTCTTCGGCCAGAGCTGAACGTTGTCGTTTTCGGTGGGGATGGAGACATCGTCGGCATAGGTATGAGCCACTTCATACATGCGGCGAGGAGAAACTTGGGTATACTTGTTATAATGGTTAACAACATGGTTTACGGAATGACTGGGGGACAAGTTGCACCAACAACTCCATTTAACACAAAAACAACAACAACACCTTACGGAAGCTTTGAACAGCCTTTGGATGCTGCAAGATTAGCTGTTGCGGCAGGAGCATGTTATTCTGCACGGTGGACAACAGCTCATCCAGACAAACTTGAAGAATCGATTAAGAAAGCAATCCGAATGAAAGGTTTCAGATTCATCGAAGTAGTAAGTCAATGTCCAACAGCCTACGGCAGAAGAGCTGGATTTAAAAATGCTAAAAAAATGCTAGAGTGGTTTAAAGAAAATGCAATTCCAGTTCAGCAAACAGAAAAAATGAGTGAAAAAGAGCTTGAAAGGAAAATAATCATCGGTGAATTCGTGGAGAGGAGACGCCGAACAATTGTTGAAAACATTTATGCAATAATAAAGGAGGCTCAGGCTAGTGCCGGACAGAATTGAGATAAGGATAAGCGGACTCGGAGGACAAGGCGTAGTTTTAGCTGGGCAAATTTTAGGCAAAGCCGCCGTATACTCTGGGAAAAATGCTGTGCAAACACAAAGTTATGGAGCTGAAGCTAGGGGAAGCGCAGCTAGAAGCGAGGTGATAATCTCTGGGGACAAGATTGGTTTTCCAATGATTAGAAAATGCGATATATTAATTGCAATGAGTCAAGAGGCAGTTGAGAAAAACGTGAAAGCCTTGAAGGAAGGAGGCTTACTTCTGATTGACACCACCACTGTAAAAAGCGTGCCGAAAACCAAAGCAAGAATCATCAAAATTCCAGCCACTGGAACTTCAAAGAAAGTGTTTGGAGAAAAAATTTACGCAAACATGATAATGCTTGGCGCCTTAATCAAAATGACAGGGATAGTGAATGAAGAATCCGTGGAAAAGGCAGTAAACAAAACCTTTTCAGAAAAATTTGCCAGTATAAACATAGAAGCATACAAAAAAGGAAAAGAGTTAGCTCGCATGGAAGAGGCTGATCTACCGTAAGGTGTATGTTTCAACTTGAATCTTTGCAGTAATCTTCTGTATGTTGCTGATTGAAGAAAAAACTGTAATTTCCATAATCCCTAAAGATACATACACAACTTATCTAATAACTGTGACTAATGTTCAGTTGAGGAGATGGAGTTGACTGGAAAGTTTACTTATGCTGATGCTGGTGTCAACAGAGAGTTGAGGACTGAATCCAAAAAGTCGTTGAAGATTTTAGAGGAAACTTACAGATTCACCCGTTACGGCGAGATTCTTCAGCTTCCCTATGGAAACATTTTCCCTTTCAAGGAGAACTCTTACTTAGACTTGGTCATTGAAGGTATTGGTACAAAGGTTCTTGTTGCCCAATTAGCAGAGAAATATGATACCATTGGAATCGACGGCGTTGCCGTGGCTGTCAATGATGTTATACGTTCCGGAGCAAGACCGCTGGCAGTTGTAGACAACATTCACGCACAGGTTTCAGATCCAACCTTAGTTACGGAGTGGATGAAAGGTGTTGTGAAAGGAGCAACAGAAGCTGAATGCGTCGTGCCAGGTGGAGAAATAGGCGACGTAGCTGAGTTGATAAAAGGCTTGGCTGAAGGGAAAGGGTTTGACATGGTTTTCGCGTCAATAGGCGAAGTTTCTAAGGAGAACATAATTTCCGGAAGAGACATAAAAACCGGCGATGTGATCCTAGGTTTGCAGAGTTCTGGAGTTCACAGTAATGGCTTGTCGCTAGCGAGAAAAATCTTGTTTAAACGGTGGGGTGGAAAGTATGATGCTCACGATACTCCAGAAGGACTTAACAGAGAAATAATCTATGAAGTCCTGGAACCAACTAAGATATATGTTAAGCCCCTGCGCAAAGTTGTAGAAGAGCTTGAAGTGAAGGCGGCAGTACACATAACTGGAGATGGATACTTAAAATTCAACAGATTGACAAAATTTTCTAAAGGCATAGGATTCGAATTCAACAATTTTGAACCGCAACCATTTTTTGAGTTAATCCAGAAGACCGCTTCTGAACTAGGCGG